>JAAYDK010000305.1 GCA_012729295.1 Spirochaetales bacterium
ATTACAAGTTGGAAAAACGCGATTTGCTGGTACGCGAACGACTGCAGACACGTCCGCTCAGAGGCATATACACCAATAAAAATATTCCAAACCTTATAGTTGTCGACAAGATGAACGGAGGGAAAGCCGATTCGTTGAACATGGGTCTTAATGTTGCGAGAAATGAATATTTTTGCGGTATCGACGCCGATTCCCTTCTTGAAAGCGAAGCATTGCTGAGAGCCGTTTCGGTGATGCTCGATTCGCGTTACGAAAGCATCGCCGGAGGGGGAAATATCTGTCCGGTAAACGGCTGCTCAGTCGAACGCGGAAGCATCGACCATATTACATTGCCTAAGAAATTTGTTGCCAGATTGCAGTCACTCGAGTATATGAGGGCCTTCATGGCCGGTCGTGTGGGATGGGCGCATCTGAATCTACTGCTCATCATCTCCGGAGCATTTGGAATCTTCAATAAAGAAAGGACGATTAGAACCGGCGGGTATCTGACGAAAAGCGGTCGATATCGTAAGGATACGGTCGGAGAAGATATGGAACTGGTCGTACGTCTATCTCGGTACATGCGAGAAATGAAACTACCCTACCGTGTCAATTACGCCTTTAATGCAAATTGCTGGACGGAAGTTCCGGAATCATGGAAGGTTCTTCATCGGCAGCGAGACCGCTGGCACCGCGGATTGATCGACATATTGCTCTTCCATAAGCGATTGATCGGGAATATTCGGTACGGAAGACTGGGAACTGTCGCCATGCTCTATTATTTTCCATTCGAGATGATAGGACCCTTTGTCGAAACGCAGGGCATGATCATGGTGGCAGTTGCGGCACTCGTAGGTCTGCTAAATATTCCGATTGCACTTTTATTGTTCAGCACTACGATTCTGATGGGAATCTTTGTATCCACCGCTTCGGTCTTTGTAGCAGACATGGATCGACAGATGTATGAAAGGCGCGATGTGTTGCGATTACTCTGGATGGCAATTATCGAGAATTTCGGACCTCGCCAATACATCAGTTTTTGGCGGGTCTCCGGTTATTTCAGCTCAATGAAGCGCTCAAAAGGCTGGGGAGCACAAGTACGCAAGGGTTTTGCACCAGTTGCGGCCCCTACTGCCACGGAACAAAAGAAAAGCTCTTGATGACCAAATGATGATTCGTATCTCCCGCCGGAGGCCGGCCTTGAAAAAGCCAAAGATTGATTCGGAACCTGGCACGTCCTTCAGAGGGGATTTCTCCATCGAAGACCCAGTCGGCCATGAGATTGTCGGCAGCATGCTCCTGAAGCGGATCGACGATGCCGTGCCAGCTGGTAAACTGAAGCTTATCGCTCTGCCAGATGATTCGATGGGTAGAATATGTTCCCTGCATGTTCGGATCGAATAATTTCAAGCGATCGGGACTGCTAAACGGCTGTACCACATACTGCCCCTTCATATTCCCTTCAATCCCCCACGAGGCAAATTCGATGTCGAGTTCCCGGTTCGCCTCCACCGGCTGGGTATCCCAGGTAAAAAATCCCGCTACGACATTCGGATCATAATTCATAAAATCACTGTCGACGGTGAACAGATATGTACCGTATCCAAGCGGATTGCGTGTAAATATTTCAGTCGAATACCAGATGTCTTGTCTTTTTAAGACGGTCAGATGGATACCCTGATCGTCCATCCATACCGAACGCGTCGAATTTGACCAATAATTTGGTCCGGGTGCAATCGGTCCGACGGATGCTTTGACACGCCATGTCTGTCCGCCGAAGACCATTTCTTTTGTTACGGTCGATTCGTCGACAGCCTCAAGCGGCATAATAAGCGAGGTAAACAACAACATCGTTAAAAGCAAGGACTTTCTCACCGGTTCTCCTACGAAACGATGGCTCACTATAAGATGAAATTAACACTGAAACAAGTAAAAAAAGATTGTCATGCACAGATGTAGGATTTGGCTTTCATCATCAGATG
>JAAYDK010000306.1 GCA_012729295.1 Spirochaetales bacterium
GATCCGCATGCTGGATGGGTACCAGCGTCGCTGGCTTACGACGGACAAATACTTGCCTGAGCGTTGGGCAGCTTGTATCATCTCGGTACATTCTGCTTCGCGCAACGCCATCGGTTTCTCAACAAGCACGTGACAACCGGCATCCAGAGCCTCCAATGTATGGTCGCGGTGTTGGGGATGCGGACTGGTAATGATTACTGCATCAACGTGATCAAGAGCAACCATTTCGTACACGTTGTCCCTACTGGCAATATTCCACGCAGAGGCAAACTGGTCGCGTCGGGTCTTGTTCCTGCCGCACACAGACACCAGGCGGGCTCCGGCGGCATCCGAAAGCGCCTTCGCATGTAACTGAGCAACTTTCCCATACCCGATCAAACCAAAACGTATCGCTTCCATCATGTCTCCTACGGTTCGAGTACGACTTTCAATAGATTCTCTTGTCGATGGTACAGTCGTTCAAACCATTCTTGACCGTCTTCCAAAGGCGCAGTTGCGCTGATAAACGGCGTCACTCGTATTAATTTTCTCGCCATCATATCCAACACTATCGGGTATTCGCCTGCAATGGCGCAAGACCCGTATAACGTAATCTGCCGTGTCACCACAGATTGCAGCGGAAGTTCTATCTTCGGACTCACGTTTCCGATTAAGGTAACCGACCCGCCTTTACGGACGATGTTGAGTGCCGTCTGTATAGGAGCTGTCGCACCGACTGCCTCGAAGACTCGATCAACGCCATGACGGCCGATTGTTGCATCGATGTTCGCGAGCAACTGAGGATCTGCCGGATCGAATGCCGCATCCGCACCCATCTGTACTGCAATGTTCCTTCGCTGAGCATCGGTATCGATTGCAATCACTTGTGCGCTTGTAGAAGCCTTGAGAATCTGTATCAGCATCAATCCGATCAAACCCGAACCGACTACCGCGATAGTATCGTTTAATCCCACCGGTGTGATGCGAAACGCGTGTGCGGCAACTGCCGCAGGTTCGGTTAAAGCAGCTTCGGCGAAACTCAGGCCGTCAGGTATCTTATAGAGGATATGGTCGGGAACCACGACATATTCGGCAAATATTCCGTCTTTGCGATACTCGTCGCACGATACGCCGAGAACCCTTCTATTTTCGCAGAGGTTTACCGCTCCCGACTGACAATAGCTGCACCTGAGGCAATAGATGGTCGAATCGAAGGTTACCCGGTCGCCGACAGCAAACCGATTGACGGCACTACCCTTTTCAACGATTACGCCGGAGCCTTCGTGTCCCATGATGACCGGCGGGATTCTCCTTCCGGTAGAACCGTCGAATCCGTGCACGTCTGAGCCGCAGATGGCAGCAGCCTTGATGCTAATGAGCACATCGTGAGCATCGACGACTGTGGGAGTCGGAACCTCTTTGTACGTCATCTGCTTGTACGATTCCATCACTAATGCTTTCATGATTATTCCTTGTTAAACGTAGTACTCTGCATTCGTAAGCTTATGGCTTTTTTTCAAATCCTGCAACATGACATATTAATTGTTAGTATGTCCATGTCGGCGTACCATGGTTACAGCTGATTCTTAATGAGAACATATTATCGCCAGCGATTCCGTGTAATCTGCAACTGGAACATATCTTCTTACCAAGAATCTGTGCTTGCGACTACCAAAC
>JAAYDK010000307.1 GCA_012729295.1 Spirochaetales bacterium
GGATTCAAGAAATTCAGCGGGTTGGATTTTTCTTAACGGATGTAAATATGTGTCTGTGTGGCGTACCAAGGCAGTTTAAGTATTTGTGCTAGTGATGTTCAGCTGTGGTATTTTGCAAATCGCCATAGCTGAATATTAGTTGGATTGGCAGTTTCTCCTAGCTTATTCACATCATGTCCAGTTTCAATAGTTAGCAATATTTCGACTGCCTCGGACGCTGCAATTAAGCAAGTCACGAGCTTTCACGAAATCAGCCTGATTAAAAAAGGCTGCTTTCAGCTATGAGGCAGTCTTTAAAATCATATGATACCTATAACAATTTTTTATTTCTTTGAACAAGCTTCAGTTTCAACATACACTGCTTATTTTCAGTTAATCCTCAGAAATAAAGGATACTCTCATTCGCTCATCGGGTTGTTGATGGCTGTTTCTCAAATTGCAACCATAATCGTTCCGATTCTGGTATGCGCTCTGTATGATAGATCAGGCAAACCTAAAAGAACGTTACTATTAAGTGTCATGCTGGCCTTTGCATTCTATGTACCGTTAGCATTATGTGATTCACTTCTCCTTTCATTTATCAGCATATTCATATCAGCAGGATTCTTTTGGGCGCTAAACCCGCTGTATGACGGATTAAGTACCAGAGTACTGGGCGGCAGCTCATCGAAATATGGGTATGTAAGAGCTATTGGGGCCTCCGGTTACTTCATAATATTGCTTGTGTTCGGTCTGCTCGGTTTTCCTAATGAAACAGATAATGTTTCCATCACCATTACCCTTTCTGTTATTTTAGGCATCCTTGGGGTCATTATCCTCTCACTTCCGAAAAGTTGGAATTCAGAGGGTCTACCGTCAAAGGCCAATGGTATCGAGCGGGTCACGTTGAAAGAAGTGCTAAATTTTAAACAGTATGATAAGAAGTTTCTTATCATGATGGGAATCATTGCCATCTCAAGAATCGCCCAATCAGTGATTGATAAATTCTTATCAGCGTACATGACGGAAGAATTGCATGTCGGAAATAAATTCACTTTGCTTATCGCTTTTGCAGCCGTATGGGATATCCCATTTTCAATCTTTGGGGGACGCTTTCTTCAATCTGGGAAAATCAAAGCGTGGTGTATGGTGTTCCTTTCCTCGTCTGGATTGGCGATAAGGCTTTTACTATATGCATTCTTCCCTACGATCGTGGCTTTTATGTGCGGGCAGGCTCTTTCATTCCTCTGTTTCGGTGCGGTTCAACTGGGGGCGGTTCGTTTCATATCTGACAATATTGATGAGAAACATCGTGCGGTGGGGATGAGTTTCTATTGGAGTGTCGCAACCCACATTCCACAAATGTTCGGTTCTTTGCTGGGCGGGGTGATTGTTGAGCATCATGGATATACTACATTGTTTTTTAGTTTTTCTTGGTTCGCGATAATTGCTACTATTCTCTGTTTTGCTTTCAGAAAAGTATTATCCGGAACCTCAGCCAGACATGAGGCGGTTCTCTTATGACCAAATATCTTGCGATGCTGTTTTTTAGCCAACAAGCTGCTATCGGCGCAATTGCCCCATATCTTCAGATTATCCTCCGTAATAAAGGATATTCTCATTCGTTCGTAGGGTTTTTTCTTGCTGTTTGCCAGATCTGCAGTTCGATCGCGCTGATTATCGCAAGCGAGATTGCGGATACTACAGGTAAGACCAAAAGAATAATGTTTCTGAGTGTATTCGTAGGCTTGATTCTTTTCATACCCGCAATAATTAGTTCTTCTTTTACTGTTACGATAATTTCGATGTTGGTAGCATATTGCTTCTTTTTCTGCCTGCCGACGATGGTTGATGGAATTAGTTGTAAAGTCCTGGAAGGAAATACGAAGAAATATGGATTCGTACGTGCTATGGGTACCTTTGGTTACATGCTTGTGCTCATAGTGTTCGGAATATTGAATTTCCCCGACAGTTCAAGCAATGCGTCAATCCTATCTGCTATCGCTCCTGTGCTTCTCATACTATGTATCATGGTTATCAGCCTTCCAAAGACAATCAACGAACCTTTGCGAGAACATGTCAAAAACACAAATGTATTTCTTAAAATTAAAGGCATGTTTTCAATGGAGTCCTTTGACAGACCATTAAAAATGATGTTTGGAATTGTAGCCATAACTAGAATCGCCAAGGCAATTATCGATAAGCTTCTACCGGCTTATATGACTGAGGTGCTACAGGTAGGAAGCCGATTCACTCTTCTCATTGCCATCGGTGCCGCTTTTGAAATTGGCATGATGATTTTTGGAGGTCGTCTTCTTCAAAAAGGACGCATCACGACATGGCAGATGATCTTCTCTTCTACGATTGGCTTGGCACTCCGACTGTTGATATACTGCTTTACCACATCTATCTGGGCATTTGCAATCGCACAGACCTTACATGCGTTCACGTATGGGGCAATACACGTGGGAGTAACGAAATATATTGTTGAGCACGTTGAGCATAATCATATCGGATTTGCGATGGGGTTCTATTGGGGAGCGTGTACGAATATCCCTGAAATGTTAGGAGCGTTTGTCGGAGGTTTTATCATCGATTCATTCGGATACGATGTTCTTTTCTTATCATATTCGGCATTCCCGATCATTGCCGGTGTCTTGATGCTCGTGTTACGAAGACAACTTGAGACTAAACGGTAGCACAGATCGCAATAGTTCCCAGATATGAATCAACAAGGTGTGCATTCACATCAACGCAGACTTTGGTAAAGGGATTTCTTTCTGTAAGCCTACGGTGGTCAACGATGGTCCTTCCCCTGTCTATTCCTTCGGTTTCAACTGTCAAACAAAGCGGTACGATAGTAAAATATTCGGGGTGGAGGGCACAGATGACAGCTGACGGATCGTGAACATACGTTTCATCTGTTCCCAGCGTATGTGCAATATAATATTCGAGCATATCAGCAAAAAAAGCTCCGACCGTACCGGATCCTGACCGCCATCGGGCGGCATCACGCAGGTGCAATCGAGACCGCATCGTCACATCAAGCCCAACCATCGTCACGTCGAGTCCGCTTTCAAAGACAATCTTTGCCGCCTCGGGATCTTGTGAGATGTTTGCCTCGGAAAAATGGTTGATATTTCCTCTGACTGTGAGTGCCCCGCCCATGACAACTATGCTTCCCTTCCAAGATCTCAATGACGGATCTTCTATCAAGACTGTGGCGAGGTTAGTCAGCGGTCCGGTCGTGATGATAGTCAAAGCATCATTCAGTTCATGCATGCTGCGGATGAGAAAATCGATTGCCCGCTCAGGTTCTACACTCCGGGGCGAGGGAGGAATATTCACCTGAGCCAACCCATTTTCCCCATGGATACGTGCACTCACCTCATGCCGGTGAAATGCTTCTTGCTCCAACGCATGGCCTTGTCCGGCATACACCGGCACATCGGTTCTTCCGACAAGAGCGAGAACATCGAGCGTGTTACGAACACCGACATCGGTCGTCACATTCCCGTACGTCCCGGTTACCCCGAGTAATGTGACCGATGGATCTGTAGCGGCAAGCGCCAGGGCTATGGCATCATCGACTCCAGTGTCGAGATCATGGATAAAATTGGACATCTATTCCTCCCGTGGAACTGTATTGCGATCGATACCGGTGGCTGCTGCATGAGCACATGACACCCTCAGTCCGATTCAGTTGTATGGAAATCCTACAACTGTCTGCAGTCTTTACACTTCACATGACCGTATATGGTTCATATGATTCATTGAGATGTGTGGATTATAGTCACGTATCAAGATAGTTTCAAATCATCAAC
>JAAYDK010000308.1 GCA_012729295.1 Spirochaetales bacterium
CAACCGTTGTCATGAGTTCCACGTCCATAGCTTCGAACATCGGTAATGCTTCAATCAAGACTGTTGGATCGCTTGTAATCATAAACTCGACTACGGCTGCCGTTATTGCAGGGTCGGTCTGTAGATAGATTTCAAGTAGCTGAAGTGCAAGGGGCTCTCCGTATACAGCTCCGTAGATCTTATAGGTGAGGGCAACTACTTCAAAAATCGTCTCACCGTGTTCTTCGAATACCTGGACGACCTTTTCGGCAAGGATCGGTGAATACTGGTAATAGGCTTTGATCATTGCGATAGCGATAGCCGTACCGTACTTCGTAGTCGCAGTAAATATAAACTCGACTGTCTTCGGTCCGTAATCGGTGAATACCTTCACCAACATTTCTGTGGATTGCCTGCCGAATCGGATTAGCGAATTTTCAATATGGCGAATGGCCGTCTGACCGTATTTGATATAAAGATCCACCACTTTTTCCGATACGGCGGGGGCATACGTCTCATATGCATCGATGATTTTCTGAACGACCGCAGTCCCGTATGTATCATATGCGTATTTCACATAATCAAGTACTTTCGGTCCGTATGTTTCATACGTTTTTACAATTTTGTCGGTAAGTGCCGGCACGTATCGGTCATACACATCCTGTAACTTTCTCGCTACGTCAGGACCATAGGTATGATATGCATCCGTTACCAGTTCGACGACTTTCGAACCGTATTTCTTGCCGACATCCTGGATATACGTGATAGCCACGGGTCCATATGTGTCATATAGCTCCACAGCTTTTTCAGCAACAATCGGGCCGTAGGTCGATCCGATTTCCTTAACCTTGTCGATAACGACCGGACCGTATTTGTTCACCGCCGATGTGATCTTATCTGCGACAACCGGTCCGTATGTGTGATACATGTCGGTTAATGTTTCAGCAGCCACCTTGCCGTACGTCGCACCTACATCCTTTACCTTTTCGATAACGACTGGGCCGTATTTTTCTACCGCCGAAGCTACTTTGTCACCGATGACCGGCCCATAGGTTCCGTATAAGTCAACCACCTTCTCGGCAGCCGCCTTGCCGTAAGTCGCAGTTACGTCGCTCACTTTATCCAGAATAGCGGGACCGTATGTATTAGCGATGGAAACTACCTTATCCGCGACTTCTGAAGATAAGTCTTCGTAGACCGACTGAACTTGGGATGCGACTGTCGGACCATATTTTTTCACCGCAGAGTCTACGGAAGACTGCACATTCGAGACGGTTTTTTTCACTGTATCCGCAACTACGGGAGCATAGGTTTCATATGCGCCGGAAAGCGTATTTTTTGTACTTTCCACTGCTTTATTCACCATCGGAGTTGCAGCTTTAACCGCAGAATTGACTAATTGGGAAGCAGTATTGGCAAACGAATCGAATAAATCTGAATGTACGGGGAAAATTATGATTACACATACTATGACACAAGCTGCAATACGCTTCATGAGAAGCCTCCGTTTTGTATGATCTGCGAATCCATACGATGGGCATCGCCAGAGGATTACGAGCTTTAAACATCGGGTAGGGACAGCTTGATGTATGCATGATGATGAAAAAAAGCCTTCTAATATTATATTTTTACTTATTTAGCCTTGTAAATAAAAAAGTGAGAAAAAAGAGAATGTATCATCTCGATGGCTCATGAGATCGGATTGACCATCGTTGTCGGAAGAGTTGAAGAAGAGGTTCGGAAACAATACCTTACACGATGCACGTATCGATTCTTGTGATGCCCAAGCGATATGCATCGGCATACTAGGCAAGAAGCCGATATAAACTCATGATAATGAACAGTACCCTCTGGGTAATTTCTCGGGCGGTTGAATATGCTGGATATTTCTATTGACTAGAAACAAACAAAATATAATAATGTTCATTATAATAATAAACAAAATGAAGGAAAAGTTATGGAAATCGAAACATTAACAATTGAAGAGCTGAAGAAAGGATATCGATACGATGCACACGCCGACTCATATATCTGCAATACCTGCCAAATGGCATATGAAGTCGGGAAGATCTATCAAATCGAAGAGGACTTATTCGAAGCTGCGAGAGCCATCAAACACCATATAGAGACTGCTCATAGCACCTATGTTCGTGATCTGCTGTATGGAAAATCGAAGTACAATATGCTTACGGACAATCAGAAAGAATTATTGTCGATGATGTATTCGGACAGCTCTGATAAAGATATCGCGAGAACACTCACTATAGCTCCTTCGACAGTCAGGCATCATCGCTTTATGTTTCGCGAAAAAGCCAAGCAGGCGAAATTATATCTTGCAATCTATGAACTCGTCGACGAAAAACGGCTTGCGGCAGACAAAGCGATTGTTCCGGTTCATGAGAACGCTACCATGGTGGACGACCGCTATATCATAACCGAAGAAGAACGAATGAACATCCTACATGCCGAATTCGAGCGTATGTCTCCGTTGAAATTAAAACGTTTCCCAGGTAAGGAAAAGCGAAAACTGGTTATCTTGACAAAGATCGCACAGCAATTGGAGCATGGTAAAAATTACTCTGAAAAAGAGTTGAATCAGGTACTATCTGAAATATTCGACGATTATGTCATGATCAGACGCTATTTGATCGAATACGGTTTTATGGACCGAACCGATGACGGAAAAGCGTATTGGTTGAAATGATAGGCAGGCGATAGAAATCTCATCTCTATGCAGAAGGCGGATTTTACCAACTTCCGGTATAATTTGCCGTAAGTAAGTAGAAAAGTATTTTTTGATAACCGTCTGATGCGATAATTCTGATGAACGCGTGATGCAACTGATACTTGGCATAAAAGATGATGTAGGTAGATTAAAGGTTGCAAGTTATGAGAATGCATGGGAAGATAACGGCGAAGAGCAGGCTGTGCTACATTTATATAATTCTTTGCCTGTTTTCTTCAATGTTGGACAACGCCCAAGTCCCATGCACTCATCGTCAAGAAAGGAGTGAGGGTTTCTTATGAAACACGCCAGTATTCTTTTATTATTAATTCTTACAAGTTCTATAACGATGCTATTCTCTACAGGCATGAACGAGTTACCGGTCACGCATGATCTCGAGACTCTCGGTAAGAGTGGAATCGTAGTCGTTACATGCGACATTCCCGATGTCTTTGTTTCTCAAAAAGAACATCTGAGAAATCCCGTTATTCAGTTAACCGGAAGGGACAAGGATGAATTCGATATAACAGTTGAGGAACAAGGCGGTAATGTAACGGTACAAGTCGAACGAAAGAACCCCAAATCGACAGAACTGAGAAATTATAAGGCAGAACTAAACGTCTTTTTGCCCTCAGAATTCAGAGATCGTGAGCTGCACGTTCTTTGCGGCTCCGGTGCTTTGAATATTTCAAATGACCTGACTAGTTCGAAGATCGTCTTGTCAACCGCATCTGGAACGATAAATTTTCAACAGCTAAACGGTGAGCATGAGGTGCGTCTGCAATCAGCTTCTGGGTCGATTAAAGGACAATCGGTTATCTGTGGAAAAACTATCGTATCGACTGCTTCGGGGAATATCGATATAGATCGAATCGCCAGCGGTACAAACGGAACACTCCAAGTCGAAAGCGCTTCGGGAGCTATTATGCTGTCAGACGTGGAAGTCTTTCGAGCAACTTTGTATTCCATCAGCGGTTCGATCAGATGTACGATTCCAAAGGATTTTTATACGAGTATTGATGTGAAGACGGTCACCGGGAGCATATCCAAACAGATTGCACAATACGACACAAATAAAGCCGAAACAATCGCTTCGATCGCCATAGCGACCGTAACCGGTTCCATAACGATCGAAAATTGATATGCAGAACTATGAGGAGAATCAGATGAAGTCAATCGTATACGCCAATCAAGCCGAGACTACCGTGCTTAATGAGTTTGTTTCGAGAAATATGCTTGCCTACGGCAGCGATCTCATGGCTGTGGAGGTTTGCTTCCTTCAAGGAGGAATCGGTGCAGACCATAGTCATCCTCATGCACAGATCTCATACATCCTTTCGGGAACATTCGAATACCATACCTCTGATGGCACTCGAATCGTCGGCAAAGGCGATTCTCTGTACTTCCCGGGTGGAGCAATTCACGGAGTCGTTTGCATTGAAGGAGGTACTATCCTCGATATCTTTACTCCGCAGCGGTCCGATTTTCTGTCCTAGACAAGATATTTTACGTTTACTGGAAAGAAACCGAGAACATCTGCTATTCGATGCATGCAGCAGGACACAAACACACTAAACCGGAAAGCAAAATGCTTACCTATATGAGTTGACGCTCAATATATTGCCTTTATAATTCAATACATGCCTCTGCTTACGAAAGTTTGTCGTTTGATGAAAGCCAAAGAACACGCGCATGCATCGGATGCTCATAAGTTGAGGTAGTTCGATTATCACGATACAAGGTGGTAATAATGGACGAACAACAGATTGAGAGAGCGTTTACACGAATCGAAAAGCTTCAGGGTTCCGATCCTGCATTTTTTGCATTGGCAATTCATTCGTTTATCGAAGCCTATGCGCGATCTCGTTTCCAGCTGGCGTATGGTGATGAAACAGACAATTTCCCTTCCGTAATCAACCAAATGAAATCTGAAATCGAAGGTTTTCGTCGAGTTTCGTCTTTTTGCAGCAAAATCATTCAGGCGCATCGTGAGATAAATGAAGTCCGTCATGCTTTTAAAGAATGCACGATGGATGCTGCATTGAGTGCTACGATGCATTTACGATAATTTTGCGAGCTAACCGGATTGAACTACGGTTCAACATACCACCATATCGTCAATCAATTGGATACCATTTGGGAACATCACAAAACTATCGGCGATCTGCTTGCAGATGCGCAACGGCTTCAGCTCGAATTGGCACATGAAATCAAAAAGCACCCTTCTCGAAGCGGGCACATCTCATCGAACATCGAAACCTTTGAACGCGAACAGAAACAGCTGACCGAAAACATAAAAGAATTGAATGTAAAACTAGACCGTTTGTCTGCCGATACAAAAACCCATCAGAGAAAAATAGATACATTGCGCAACGAACGGTACGCTTTGCAGATGTCGCTAAAGAGAAAGGAACTTGAGATTTCCGTCGAACGCGAATATGTGGCTGCAATGCGTAGGATGACGGTGTATACCCGTACGCGCTCGGATTATGAACGAACGCTCTTGCGTCTGACTTCCGAACAGAAACAGGTACTTGACCGTATATCGCTGAACACCGACTTTTTGATAAAAGGTCGGGCAGGAACCGGTAAGACCCTGGTTCTTTTAAAAGCCATCGAGAAAGCACTCGGAAAGGGTGAACAAAAAGCACTCGAGATACAGGAATTGCATCCTTCCGTCTCGTTGCTGACCTATACGAAAGCGTTGGCAAAATACGACAGATATCTGGCCGGGATACTGCCCAGCGATATCGACGCCGATGTCATTTCAACCGTCCATGCATTCTTACGTAAACGGATTAATGAAGCAGATTCCTGTTATCATCCCGAAAATAACGACAGCACATGTATTGAAATCTGCAGTCCGTATGCGACCTCTTCAATGTCTGCTCAAGATATCCTTGGTGAAATCAAGACGTTTATCTGGGCTCATGCAGTTACCCGTAAAGAATATCTCGATGAGATGATTGAGCGAAAGGGTATGGAAAAGCCGTTGCAGGCAGCTGCAAGGAACACCGTCTGGCAGGCAAAAGAAGCATTAGAGAAGTATATATCGGAAACCGGTTGTGCGCCGTTTCAACATTTTCCAATCAGATTAATGCAGTTGCTGGATGATGAAAAATCGAAAGCGCTTATCCGAAGATTCGATCATATCTGTATCGACGAAGCCCAGGATTTAACGGCTGCGACACTGCAAGCCCTCAAACGACTTGCAACGCGCTCGGTAATCCTTGCAGGAGATGCAGATCAGTCGATTTATCAGATGGGGTTTTCATTCCAACGGGCAGGACTCGATATCAAAGGCCGTTCCTACATACTCAAGACCAATTTCCGAAATACTGTTCAGATCCACCATTTGGCAGAACGGTTTAAAGGGTCTTCCATATGTGAATCACAAGAGTATTCTGCAGCCTTCAAAGAAGGTCCGCTTCCCGAATTGCATCAGGCACCAAATTCTGCAGCGCTTATCGAACTCATGACGGATCGGGTATCATTTTTCACAAAACAGCTCGAGTACGATCTTGAAAACATATGTGTACTCACGCCTTCGAAGAACGATTTTCCTGTTATTATACAAGCACTTACGGATAAAAACATTAAAAGCGGCAGTATCAGGGACGATAATTTTGCATTCGACGAATCGACTAGTGGCATTGTCAGGCTGTCTACCCTTCATT
Source organism: Spirochaetales bacterium (assembly GCA_012729295.1). Taxonomy (GTDB): domain Bacteria; phylum Spirochaetota; class Spirochaetia; order Sphaerochaetales; family Sphaerochaetaceae; genus JAAYDK01. The sequence goes on from JAAYDK010000308.1 coordinate 6,382, forward strand.
CAGCAAAGGGCCTTGATTTTCCGGTGGTGTTACTCTATCTGCCGAACGAGGCAAAAGGCGTTGATGGCTATAATGAAGAAACAAACGCCGGTATCTGTCGGAACCTGGTGTATGTTGCGATGACCCGAGCGATGGATCATCTGCAGGTGTTTACACTCGACAATCCGGACAGTCGGGTTATCGCCGATCTTGTCGAGTGTTTTTCCCTAACTTAACACAACAGGGCAATAGGGTAGTAATTCTACCGACATGTAACGTTATCTGCTACAAATCTCCAGTGCATCTTTCATAATATCGAGCATAACTTGCGATGTAGCAGCCACGTGATCCATGTTTCCTTCGTCGTAGTCGATAAACGGAGCAACCAGCACAAGCGATATTCCCGATTCTTCATGGTATTGTACAAAGTTGAGGTACCCGGGATGCGCTCCGCTGTGACCAATTCCAATTGGAGATTTTGAAAGCCCGAGAGCATAATTCGTGTTGCCTTCGGGTATGGTTTTCATGGCATCAATTTGCGACATGGATAATGAACTACGTCCTGTCAGCAGCGACGAAATCCAGTGCGCCATATCTTTTGGAGTACTGACGATATTTCCTGCTCCGATATTTGAAGACATGTTGTCTTCGGTGGCATTGAAATACTGCGCATCCCATCTGGCATATCCTTCAAAATAGGGTTGGTCGAGTTTTGTGTCGCGGGCAGAATCGGGCGCACTCGTAAAAGTCATTCCCAAAGGAGCAAAAAACCGCTGGTGAAGAAATTGTCCATACGTCATGTTTGAAACTCGTTCGATGATCGTTGCCAGCAACATATACCCTGAATCGGAATAATGATGCTGTGTTCCCGGTTCTCCGTATGTCAGCTGATCCTTTGCGATGACCGAAGCTAATTCAGCCAGCGTGTACTGGTGAGGATCATCGCCTTCGGTATCCTGAATGTAGGCAATATAATTCATGCCGGCATACGGTTCTTTCGAATCGGCAGGTATCGGATCATTGAATACATCGAAAATCCCGGCCCGATGACTCAGCAGGTCTTTGATGGTAATTCGATCTCTATACGGTATGGCGTAATCTTCATCATCGGGAAGGTATGGAAGACCGGTTCCGGGAATGTTTGCCGAAACAGAATCTTCAATATGTAACTTCCCTTCTTGTTCAAGAAGCATAACCGAAGCAGCGGTGAACGTCTTGGTCACGCTTGCAATCCGGTAATGGGTCTCGCTTGAATACTGCTGTCCTGCAAATCCAGATTGTACCGTATAACTCTCTTTTGGAGTCTGTACATACAACAGCATCCCCAGTTGCTCTGGCAACGTAAGTCCTTCTTTCAAGGCCAGGTAGTGTTGGTTGATCATCTCTTGAAGCAGCTGTTCAGTATCCGAATTGCTACCTGTTTGGGTTGTACAGCTGCTGAGAAAGATGGCACATACACATACCAGAATCAAACTAATGCGTATTTTGTGATTATTCATCGAATTGCCCCTTATAGGTGTTGTATACTTTTATTTTGTTCGTCGTCCGTTAGAAAGCACGAATCGGCCTGATGAAATATATCTCTTGTTTTGTAACATTTCTTGATCGATATTCACTGAAGTTCAGAATGCAGCTGACCATTTGCGGTAGCCATGGATACCCATATTCTTCTGACGAACTCCAATAATAATCGTAGCTATTTGATGAGAAACCGCCTATCGAGAAATTATGAAGATTCTGTTTCATTGCCAACAATTCGTTCTCTGACGGTAAGAACCAATCGTCATACGTATTTGAATTATATTGCATTACAAGATCAGCACAGATTTTTGCGGCATAGGTATCGGTGGTGGCAGTTCCATCATGATACCGATATGCAGAATCCCCCATTGCCGCTACCAGCTTGTCCGTATTCATCTTTCCGCTACCGATGGTATTTTCTGTACCGACCGTCAGGCAAGATGCATTCGGGGACTCTTTCCAATAGCCGAAAATTGCGTAAGGATCTGTCGAAGTTCCGTTCCAGCCCGAGGGAGCTGCTTCCAAATAATTCCACGAATATTCGTCTTGTTCGTCGCGGTAGAAAATCAAGCCCCCAGCCGGCCCCTGTTCACGCAATGCATATAAAAATTCCCACTTGGCGTAGACCTCGACATCCTCAGTCGTATGACGGGAAATATTCACTATGTGATTAGTGAATTCTTCATCAGAAAACCAGCCTTCAAATACATATCCGTCTCGTGAAGCGTCATCTAATTGAATATCTGTGGTTCTCTGTGCATTGAATCCCGAAGGATTGTTCTGTGAATTCAAACCACCATTGAGATGGTATATGATCTGATAATCATATTCCGGCATCTGTGTCCCTACACCTCCCCAAAAATCAGACAAGAGATCGCACCCGCTGCATGTCAGCAATAGTACCAGACTTAGTATAACCGCATTCGCCCTCGAAACCATGAAATCTACCTTCTTCACATGACCTCAAGGTGTTTGGTATGATTTTCAAAAAAGGTATGTTCCCGCTGGTAACACGATACCATACCATATTCCTTCAGGGATTTTTCTGATGAACGCACCTAAAGCCGTGTATGTATGTAATACCTTATTCTCACCCTCATACGTAAAGTCGTCAAGAACAAATGTACTAATAATGTTATTTCTATAAAGAAGTGCTTGTAGAAACCTCCTGAAGACTGCACATATGCTTCATTTGATAAAAAATCTCATGCGAAAATTCTCGTAACGAGGTTCCAAGATACTGATGAAATAGTTGGAGATGATGAGAAAAAAATGTATAAAATCCAGAGATGTGCCGAAGACGCTCTTTACATCAAAAAAAATTGGCGTATGATTACTAGGAAACTCATAAGAAAAGATGGAGAGACTCGGTGAGAACCAAGACTAAAAAAAAAGTCTTCATTCTTATCCTCATTTTTGCGCTCATGGGGATACCTGCCTTCCTCGTATCGAATCATTTTAGAAACTCGGTCATCACCGAATTGCAACTTCGCTCTTCAGCAATCGCTGCCGTTGTCGAAGTACTAGTCAGTC
>JAAYDK010000309.1 GCA_012729295.1 Spirochaetales bacterium
AACTATCGAACGTATGCAACTCAATATCGCTTCGAAGCACTTTCAAGAGAGAGTATCGATTAAAGGAATCAGCTGGGTGGGATCTTGTATCATGGCGATAAAACCAGGCAATTGTTTTTTTGTTTCGCCTTGCATAAATCCGAAACCCCAATCGACGCCGATAAAATCGATATTCGCCTGTTTTGCCCCTTCATAGTCGTGAATAGTATCGCCGATCATCACGGCCGTTGAGAAATCGGTGACATCTAAGCGTCTTAAAGATTCGCGTATCGTATCGTATTTCGTATGAATACTAGTCAAATCGGTTCCGGTAACTACGTCAAAATACTGCAAGAGATGAAAATGAGATACAATTTTCATTGCTTCGTATTCGAGCTTCAGCGTCGAGACAGCCAGGCGTGCTCCGCGGTCTGACAATAGTTTCAACACGGTGCCTATTTGGGAATACGCTTCTGACTGGCTCCATCCTTTTTCATGATAAATCGCTCGGTACGCACGAACAGCATCATCGATGAAAGATTCGTCGACACCGCAAACTGTTCGAAAACAATCGGCGAGCGGAGGACCAACAAAATTATGTAAAGCTTCATCACTCATAGCAGGATAGCCGATACACGATAGTGCATGATTTGCCGATGCAAAAATTCCCTGCGAAGTGTCCATCAGCGTTCCGTCGAGATCAAACAATATGGTAGTATAACGCATGGGAAAACCTTAGGCCAAATTGTCGAATTTTACAAGCGTGGCAAACAAAGGTAGACGCTGGCTTTATCTAAGGTTATAGTTTGATTATGACTGCGCTGTATATCGGCACTTGTTCGTTCAAGTATCCGTCATGGGAACAGTTAGTCTACAGCTCGAGAACCCCTGACGATTATTTGGCCGAGTATGCACGGATGTATGCCTCGGTAGAAATCGACCAATGGTTCTGGTCTTTGGGGAAGGACTCGATAGGATTCCCCCGCCCATTCGATGTGCATTCCTATGCAGCTTCCGTCCCCCCGCATTTTCGGTTTACGATAAAGTGCCCAAATGCGATAACCCTTACACACCATTATAGCAAATCGAATCAACTCGAAGCAAACCGATCTTTTTTAGATACACAGGTATTTGAAACATTTCACAGAGCGTTGGAACCGATTCATCCTAATATCGGCATGTATATCTTTCAGTTTGAATATCTGAACCGTACCAAGATGCCAGATCGAAAACAATTCTTGCAGCAATTGGCACAATTCTTTTCGCGACTTCCTGAGGGGCTTGTGTATGGTTTGGAAATACGCAACCCGAGATGGATCGACGAAACTTGGTTCGAATCGCTATCGGCAATGCGGGTTGCTCCGGTATTGATCCAAGGTTACTGGATGGATGATATCGTTACGATTCTCGAGCGTAATATGGATCGAATCGGGCCCATGGTCTGCATTAGACTACACGGAGATGATCGTAGCGGTATCGAGGAAGTGACAAAAGGTGAATGGGATCGTATCGTGTCCCCGAAAGATATGGAACTGCCTGCAGTGGCTGCTTCAGTCACAAGACTCCTGCAGGGAAACAGGGTGGTTTATGTCAATGTCAATAATCATTACGAAGGCTCTGCACCGCGTACGATTAGCAAACTGATGAAATACCTGAACCTAGAAAAACCGTATCTCATATTTTAGATAGATTGAATTTCGCTAAGCAACCCCTCGAGAGTAGCTTCTCTCAGTTGCTTGCTGCGTAATTCACATTCCCATAATACTATGACACGCCACCCTAATCGGCGTAAAGATTCGGTGACCCTGGCATCCCGCAAGCTGTTTTTCAACATCTTCTCACGCCAGAATCGGAGGTTGGTCCGACTTTCACGACCATATCTGCATGCGGTATGGCCATGCCAGAAACAACCATGTACAAAGATTACGGTACGATATTTCGGTAAGACGATATCGGGTTTACCGACCAAGCGTTTATCGTGTATACGATACCGATAACCGTGAGAAAATAGAAAGCGTCTGACTATCCATTCGCATCGAGTATCCCCGCTACGAATCGAAGCCATGACAGCACTTCGTTTTTCGAAAGAGAATACATCCATCTCAAGGAAGCAGCCTTATCGGTGCCACCGGTCGTTCAGCGCAGGATCGAAAACATTCGGCATAACGAACGCGACAGAACATACCGCGATATTCAGCATGAACTTCCACGGCATGCAGCAATTCGATACCGTCGTGTTCTTTAAGAAAATCCAATTGAGAAACATGGCAGGCGAGAGCTTGCAGCTTGAGTGTAAAAGTTTCGCTAATATCTACATATTCAGTCGGAATAAATGTTCCGCCGCCTACTTTATCCATGTAATACAGAGCAACTTTTTTATCCAGCGGAGGATTCTCGGTAACGACATTCGCAAGCGAAGCATGAGTCAGGCAATAGGAGACGAGGCGGTTCGTTTCGATATGGTCGTTGTGATAATCACTGTTATCGTGTGTAATTATTACATCAGGTTTAACAGATCGGATTAGTTCAGTCAGCTTCTTGCGCAGTGCTGTATCGGTACTTTCGATATAGGTATCGTTTACATCCATGCAACAAAACGATGCACCAATTACTTGTGAAGCCTTCGCTCCTTCTGCCATTCGTTTAGGACGAAGAGACGCCGCATCAATCGTATGATGACCGAGGTTTCCATTGCTTACACTACAGACGATTACGGTATCGCCGCGGCGCGTGCATTTTGCCAGCGTTCCG
>JAAYDK010000402.1 GCA_012729295.1 Spirochaetales bacterium
CGAAAAGATTATCTTGCTTTGGGTTTCGGGCCGCGCTTTTTCACCAGTTGAGCCTGAACATCCTGCGATTTCACCGGTAAGGGAACACCCAGGCATCTCAAGATCATTGCCTGCTTCTCTGATATCTCACACCACTGTGTCTTGCCCTTGATGGTGAAGCTGTACATGCATTCCAGTTCCTTTACCAGCTTGCCGTAGGTCATCTTTCGGGTCAGTTCCTTCCGGTGGGCACGCATGGCGTTGCGGATGATTGTGGAAAGCATGCCTGCAAGCATGACTATGAACACCTTGCCCTCGAGGGTGGCATCGGTCTTCACGGCAGGGCGGTCGAACCCGATGTCGTTCTTCACGTTGTTGAACACCCGCTCCACCCCATCCTTTGACCGGTAGATGTCCAGCACCTGGGCGGCGGTGAGATTCTCCGTACTCAGCAGTACGAAATAGCCTAGCTTGCCGGCAGCCCCGTCGACCTTCTTGCAATCCATCTCGAAGACGCACCTGCTGTTGCCGGTCTTGCGCACTGAAACCAGGGCCTTCTGCTTGCAGGAAAACAACCTCTTCTGTGCATCGCTGACGGACAGTTCCTTCTTCTGCACCTTCTCGGTCAGCTCGGCGATGGAGTCCTCCAGGTCCCTGTACAGCTTGGGCTCCTGTTCGGCAGCCTTCAGCCTGTTGTAGTAGACATGTACGTACGCAGTGGTCGGGTGTTCGACTCCGAGGTTGTCGGTTAGGACAATGCTCTGCTTGACGGTCTTGCCATACACAGCATGCTCCGCCAGATAGCAGGTGCTGTCGGCCTCGAAGGTCCCGCGCGTTGTCTGCAGAGCATCCTTGTACACCGACATGTTGGACTTCATGCACATGATCACCTCGTATCGGCACTCATGGTACAGCCGATGGAGGTTGCTGTAGCTGCAGTACCCCCTGTCCAGGACCATTCTTCGGAAGTTGTACCCCATCGCCTTGGTCACGTCGACGAAGTTGTCGATGGTCTTGATGTCGGGTATGTTCCCCCGGTACAGCCGGTAGTAGGCGCACCTGCCCTCGTTGCTGCTGTACACCGCTGCCATGGCGAAATGCCTCAGGTCCGGGTCCTGTTTGCCCCTTGAAACCTCAACCTCGGACAGATTGTTTGAATACGAGCTGAAGGCGGTCCCGTCGAAGGCGCAGAAATGGTCCTCCTTGCTCCTGGAAGGACCTGCGTCGCGTATCGCCTTGAAAAACCCGTTGACATGCTCGGGCTTTATCGATGCAAGGACGGCGCTGCTTTCGCTGCTGCCGATGTCCGAGCCGTAGGGATGCTCATGCGAGGCGTCAAAATAGCAGAAGTCGTCAAGGGCCTCGTTCCTGGTGGCGAGCACATAATAGGAGAGGGAGAGTATCTTCTTGGCCGAATCCCCGCCGAAGACACCCTGCAGCGCCTGCACGAACCCTTTTGTCTCGGCGATGTGCCCCAGTGCATGGGTGAGGCCGGCTTTCTTCTTCCCGGAGACCGAGCAGACAACTGAGGAGAGGGCCTGCATCTCCTTCTGCTGCTTCCTGATCCCCCGGTCCATGCCGTCCAGCTCTTTCTGCAGCTTTTCCACTTCGGCCTGGAGCTCTTCCTTCCTTGACCGTTCGATGAAGAACTTGTTGGGCACGAAGGCGCCCTGTTCGTCCATCTTGCCTATGTACACCTTGCGCTGCTTGGGGTATTTGCATCCAGGTTCCCGGTAGGACGTTACCTCTGCGACGGCTCCGTTGCGCTTGTCGATGTTGATGTACACGGCTTGGTCTCCTTTCTTGCTGTAGTATGTATATCTAACTACTTCAACGAAGAAAAGTCAACCCCCTTACATGGTTTTATTCATATTATTGCAATGATTTATTCTGATTCCTTAGGTTTTTTCAACTGACTACATTAAAGAACATGGGGAATTAAGAAAAGAAAATTTAGAGATGATACCTAAAGTATTAGTAATTAGCAACGAATGTTTTTCAAAAACATCATCAAATGGAAGAACGCTGGGAAATTTTTTTGTTGGATGGCCAAAAGAAAAAATAGCTCAGTTTTTTCTAGCTGGAGACCCGGACTACAGTTACTGTAATACTTA
>JAAYDK010000310.1 GCA_012729295.1 Spirochaetales bacterium
AAAAGCGTGAGCGTCATCCCCAGCCACAGATACGGAACTGCTTCTTCGTTACCGAGCACAAGCCCCATCAGTATCGCGATAATCGGATTAACCAAGGCGTAGGTCGAGATATGCTGCGCAGATCGTATTTGAATCAAATAGCTGTATGAATTGAACGCAATCGAACCGACGATTGCGAGAAATGCCATCGACCAGATTGATTCAACCGTTGTTTCTGCAAATGCCACCGCTGGTACTCCTGCAATACATACCGCGATGATGAAACATATGATACCTGAAAAGAGCATCCTCATCCCGCTGGTTACCAGAGGATGCTCATGAACTGGAATGGAGTGGGCAATACTAGAGGCAAAACTCCACGATGCAGCTCCGAGAAGGATAAAGACAAATCCGACATTCGCTTCAAATCCGACCGAAGTGCCGTCATACATAAGTGCCGTCACTCCGCACATACCGATAATCACCCCGGCGATGCTCATCAGTTTCGGGCGCTTTTTATACAGTAACGCATCAAAGCAGACTACCATCAAGGGAATCGAAGAAGTGATTAACGAGGTGAGATAGCTGTCGGTATACTGCAGCCCTATCGTGGTGAACCCCGCGCCTGTGATAAAGAGGAATATTCCGATGAACAGTGCAGAGAATATTTCGCGTTTATAAGGTCTTCGGATAACTTTGCCCTGTGCCCGAGCAAACAGGAACATCAGCATTCCGCCGATGATATAGCGAATCGCAATCACATACATCGGGTGTATGGTAGCAACGGCCTTTTTATTGAAGAAGTAGGTCATCCCCGTAATGATGTAGACCATGATGTAATGAAACGCCAACACTGATTTCTTTTCGCCCACGACACTGCCCTACTTTGCACGCTGCCTCGTATCGGCGTTCTTAACCTTTACGAATGACGTTATAAACTTGTTCTCCATCATAGGCTCGAATATCATTTGAGGCAATACGGTATACGAAATTTTATAATTGCGTTGTAGAATAATTGGTCTGTAATAAGGCAGTCCAGCGTTTTATGCCAATATCGGCCGAAGCAAAGCTTGCATCAAACCTACATTCACACTACATCTTGCGTAAGAAACTTGAGTAATGGGATATGGACGATTCCATTTTGATCACCCATCGTCAATTCGTCAAAAGAAATTACATATTTCGGATAATGATCCTTTATCGCGTCAAAGGCTCCAAATTCACGATCGATGGCATGTTGTGAATCAAGTCGATACGCGACCTGGATATAGCATTTTTCTTTTTGTTTTTGCGCAATAAAGTCGATTTCACCCTTTTGAGTTTTTCCGATATAGACTCTATACCCTCTCGCAATCAGTTCGTTATATACGAGAGTTTCTGCAATAAGACTGAATTCATCTTTGGGTTTTTTTCAACTGAAAGAATCCAAGATCCGAAGTATACATCTTCTCTACGATTCAACAAAAAGTTTTTTACGAGAGTTGCAATAGAATTAAATATTTTTAATTCCTTCGAACTTTTTGTGGTTAGTGTTAAATATATTTAATTCCATCAATTATTCTTTAAGGCTGTGCAGTTCGATAATCCGTTCCGCTGTTTTTAAATCCGTTACCAACACATTGCACCAGCCGCCCTTTAACGCACCTAAAACTGCCTCGGCCTTGTGAATGTTTCCAGCTAATGCGATAGAATATTCTTTGAACTTGAGATCTGTTTCTGAAATAGACAGGGTTCTGCGTTCCGATTCCTGATTGCAGATGTATCCGTCGCTATTGATAAAGTGCCCGCACACATCGGCAACCGCACCGCAGGAATGCAGCGATTTAACCAGTTTTGCATCCATATACCCTGCATGGAACAACGATGAATCTTGAGAGATGCTTCCAATACCGAATACGGCTATGCGGCTTTTTACCGCAGCTTGCATCGCCTGCTGTATGGTGTCGTCCTTGAGCAGGCTAAGCAGCAGACCTTCCGAATTCACCTTCATGGGAGCAAGCAGCGGGTATGAGGTCGATTGGTCGACACAATGGTTCAGTAGATTCAATATATTCATTCCGCTATATGTATAGGGGACTTTTTCGTGACTTCCGTTCAGCTGTGAAAATGTAAGGCCTTTGAGTGGGAGACGACCGAGATTTCGTGCACATTGGTAGACGGTGCTGCTCCACGATATGCTGATGCTGTCATTGTCGGTTAAAATCCTGGACAGCAGCCCTGAAGCCGCCTTCCCTATCTCTTCTTTGATAACCTGGTCTTCATAGACGGGTACATCGACGACAATCGCCTCTTTAAGAGAAAACAGATTTTCAAGCATCGCTGCACATTCTGCTGAATAGGATACATCAGATTGGATAGTAATCCGTACGATTCCTTCGTCTTTCGCCTGTTTAAGCAATCGTCCTACTTTTTGACGCGACAATCCCAGCTTTTTAGCGATTTCCGGTTGATTCATATCGTACTTGTAGTACAGCACAGCTGTTTTGACCAACAGATTACGCTCATCTTTCATATAGTTTCCTTTCGGCATATGAGCTTTCGCTCAATATTATTACTTTTGTCTCATAGTAAAAACATGTGATAGGAAAGTCAACAATAATTCTGGTTGACAACTGATATAATTACTTTTACAATTACATTAGCTCATCATTTGAGCATATGCTCACATTAGAGGAAGGCTATGCCACTATTGATATTCGGACATCGAGGAGCAGCCGGGGAAGCCCCGGAAAATACCATGGTTGGATTCAACTACGCGTACGATACAGCTCGTGTACGTTGTTTTGAACTCGATGTACATCTTACCAAAGACGGACAGCTTGCGGTCATTCACGATCCGTTACTGGATCGAACTACCGATGGAAAAGGTCCAGTAGGACACTATTCGTTAGCCGAACTCAAGCGATTCAATGCAGGACTATTATTCCCCGGCAAGTTTACTCATGCAAAAATTCCGACTTTACACGAAGTACTTG
>JAAYDK010000311.1 GCA_012729295.1 Spirochaetales bacterium
TTCCGATCAAGTTTGCACCACAGAGATGCTGTTAGTGTAATGCCGCTTCGAGAGATTCCGGTCAACGTCCCGAATCCTTGTGCAATTCCGGTAACGATAATCGTTTTTAGAGAAAAGTCGGCAAACGTCTTCGAACCGCTTACCAATAAGGTCGAAGCAAGCGCGATTGCAGTTACAAACATGGCAATCGAAACTCCACGGACACCATAATCACCAAATCCAATGGCTTTAAACAACAGGACAACCGCTACGGTTGCTACCGTCGCGCCGATCATAGCAATCATGAGCTTGATCGAAGGGGTGTCTTCGATTCGTGATGTACGCGTAACCAGACGTACACATACGCCAATTAATTCACCTATGAGTCGCCGGAAATAGAAACAAACCGCAGACAAGGTCGCCACATGCAGCAATATGTCGAACAACATCGGAAGCTCGGGAATATCCATGACAGCCCGAGCTAAAACCAGATGACCGGAACTCGATACGGGGAGGAATTCGGTCAGTCCCTGTACGATTCCCAATAAGATTGCCTGCATTACGCTGCCCTGCCCAACCATCTGCGACCTCCTTATTGCCTTAAATCATGCGTTTTTCAAGCAAGCATAGATGCCGGGGTGCAGATAAAAACGGCACACGCAACGTAACAAGCGTCGAATCCCAACGCATCTGTTTGGAATTCCTCACTTGTCTTTCCATGGTATCCAATTCTTCAACAATCGTCTCATAACGTCCTTTATACGCGGCTACAAACGAATCCGAGCGGGTAATCCCGTCGATACCGCGAATAATGTCGGCTAGCGGATGCAAAGCTCTGAATGTCACTACATCAAACGTGTCTCGAATGTCATGTAGGTCCATCTCAAGAATCTCGATTCTGTTTGAAAGGTTACAAACAGAACAGGCATTGCGTAAAAAGCCACAGCGTTTAGCCGAACGTTCAAGTAATGTAAACCGACAATCGCTCATCACGATCGCCAGAGGTATTCCGGGGAACCCTGCTCCGGAACCGACATCACAAATCCTAGGATTCTTCCATTGCCGGCTAGCAATCCGGGTGCTAAGAATCGGTGCTGCCGCAAGCGAATCAAGGATATGTTTGATTACGATTTCGGATTCGGAAGCAGCTACGAGTTTATAGGTATCGTTAAAAAGACTCAGGATATTCAGGAATTGAGTAAACTGTTCGACCTGGACTGAATTCAGCGGAATCCCAATCTTTTCCGTTCCCCGGTGTAGCAAATCCAATTGTTCTTCAAGCATCGTCATGGCTTTGCCCTCTCTTCCGACGGAGATACACCATCAATACAGCCAAATCTCCAGTGCGGACTCCCGAGATTCTTCCTGCCTGCCCTACCGACAACGGTCTGACTGTCTTCAGTTTTTCGCGTGATTCAGTCGACAATCCATCGACTGCATCATAGTCAAAATCGGCTGGAATCGCTATCCGTTCCATCCGTGTGAATCGATCTACTTGCCGATCCTGACGCTTCACATACCCTTCGTATTTCACATCTAGGTTTACCTGATAGCGGATTGCCTCGTCAAACGACGAGAGTGCAGGAATTTCGACGACCAGGTCTTCGATCGTTATTTCCGGTTTTCTGAGCAGTTCGATAGCGGTCTTCCCCTCGATACGCTGTGCAGCCAGCAATTCCTTGACTGCTGAAATATGCTCGAGCTTCTGCTGCAGACGGTCCATTGCCGCTTGCGACTGCAGCCCGACTGCATAACCTTTTACAGTCAATCGCTGATCGCACGTATCGTGACGTAGATTAAGCCGATATTCTGCCCGCGAAGTGAACATACGATAAGGTTCTTTGGTCCCCTTCGTTACCAAATCGTCGATTAGGACTCCCGTATAGGCTTCCGTACGCGATAAAATCAGCGGTTTTTCGCCACGCAGAGACAGAGCCGCATTGATACCTGCTATCAGCCCTTGGCAGGCGGCTTCTTCGTAACCTGAAGTTCCGTTGGTCTGCCCTGCGACGTACAAGCGCCGTACGTGTTTTGATTCTAAAGACGGATACAGCTGCATCGGATCGAGATAGTCGTACTCAACTGCGTAAGCCGGCCGCATGATTTCAGCCTGTTCCAATCCGGGAATCGAATGAACGAATGCCTGCTGTACGTCTTCAGGTAAAGATGAGGACAATCCGTTCAGATACATCTCTTCGGTACCCGTTCCTTCAGGTTCTACAAAAATCTGATGCCGGTCGCGATCGGGAAACCGTACGACCTTATCTTCGATGGACGGACAATAGCGCGGACCTTTGCCCACGATTTTCCCTCCGTATAAAGGCGAACGGTGAATGTTTGCCCTGATGATCCGATGAGTTTGTTCAGTTGTCCAGGTGATATGGCATTGAAGCGACGGTCGGTCAACCGTCTCGTAATCGAATGAAAACGGTAGCATCGGCTGATCTCCGGGTTGTTCCACCATCGCTGAAAAGTCGAGTGAAGACTTGCGTACTCTTGCAGGAGTTCCCGTTTTCAATCGATCAACCGTAAAACCTTTCGCTCTAAGCGCCGTACCGAGACCGATGGCAGCTCCTTCTCCGAGTCTTCCCGAAGGAGCATCATATTCTCCGATAAAAATTCTCGCCTCCATAAAGGTTCCAGTAGTCAATACAACGGTTTTTGCACTGATTCGATGTCCTCTTTCGGTTAACACACCACAAATAGTATGTTGGTCGGGTTCGAGTAAGATATCGATTACAGTATCTTGAAACAATGAGAGATTCGGTTGGCTCTCAAGAGTTTCCTTAGCAACTCGATGGTACGTAAATTTGTCGGCCTGAGCTCGAGGTGCTTGAACGGCAGGACCCCGATGTCGATTTAGGATTCGGTATTGGATCATCGATTTGTCAATCAGGTGGGCCATCTCTCCTCCGAGAGCGTCAA
>JAAYDK010000312.1 GCA_012729295.1 Spirochaetales bacterium
ACGTGCATCTGACCTGGAGCCGCAAGCGGGCGCTCAAGGATGCGACGGACCGGCAGCGGGTCCTTGATCGGCTGCAGAAGAAGCTGGCCAAGCCCTCTTTATTGAAAGCTTCATTGAAACGGGGAGGTAACCAATACCTCACCCTGGACATAGACACCGACCATTGCCGCCTGGATGAGCACAAGATCGCGGAGGCCGAGCAGTACGACGGCTATTACGCCGTCATGACCGACCGCATGGAGCTGTCCACTTCCGAAGTAGTATCAATTTACAAAGGACTATGGAGGATCGAAGAAAGCTTCCGTATCCTCAAGACTGATTTGCAAGCCCGTCCGGTGTTCGTCTGGAGTGATACGCATGTGCAGGGACACTTCGCCCTGTGCTACCTCAGCTTGTACATGATCCGTCTTCTTCAACATCGGCTTGAGCAGCAGGGGATGAACTTTTCGGCAGAGCAGATCATGGAGGGAATGCACAATCCCTTGGCTCTGGTGCAGGGCACTTACCCGAGCATGGTGGTGACTCCCACGAAAATTCCGCAAAGTTACCTCGAGATGGCGAAGATGCTCGAACTTCCGAACCTCATGACGAACATGACGCTGACGCAATTCCGCTCGGCGACGAAGCTGGACCTGTCGGTCAATCTCACATAAGCGGACATTTCTTCACGACTTCCCGTAAGGATAATCGCTTCTCAGGATGCCTGTCGTGCAGATTCCACATGCGAAATGCCAATGAAAGTCATAAAGTCAGGACAATATCGATAACACTATGCATGTAAATGCATAAATTAACTCATTTTTAATTTTAAAATTAGGATATATACATGCTAATTTTCTGCATGCTCGATGAATAAATATTATTGAAATCTACTGCGAAAACTCGAATATTATGATAGAATTTTCTTTGTACCGAAACAATTCATTACGAATGTAAAGGAGAAAGAGTATGAAGAGATTTCTGATTGTTCTGATGACTCTGGTTCTTGTTGGCACAGCTTTGTTTGCTCAAGGTGCGCAGGAACCGGTAAAAACCGATGTGAATAAGTTTCACGTTGGTATCGTGACGGGAACCGTATCTCAGTCTGAGGACGATTTACGTGGTGCTGAGAAAATGATTGAAATGTATGGAGCCGTCGCCGATGGTGGCATGATTCAGCATCTGACCTATCCCGACAATTTCATGGACGAAGCTGAAACGACCATTTCGGTTATTGCCGGTTTGGCAGATGATCCTTTGATGAAGGCAATCGTTGTGAACCAGTCTGTTCCTGGCACGACCGAGGCGTTCCGCCGCGTGAAGGAAAAACGACCTGATATCATTTGCCTTGCAGGTGAAGCTCACGAAGACCCGGGTGTCATCCAGAGTGCTGCCGATTTAGCTGTGAACAATGACTTCGTTGCTCGCGGACACCTGATCATCAAGACTGCACACGATCTTGGATGCGATACGTTCGTCCACATTTCATTCCCCCGTCATATGAGTTACGAGACAATGAGTCGCCGCGTGGCGATCATGCGTGCAACATGCGAAGAATTCGGAATGAAGTTCGTCCTTGAAACAGCTCCGGATCCGACCAGTGACGTCGGTGTTGCGGGTGCCCAGCAGTACATTCTCGAAAACGTTCCCACCTGGGTTGCCAAATATGGTAAGAATGCAGCGTATTTCTGTACCAATGACGCTCATACCGACCCGTTGCTGAAACAGTTGCTAGCTTATGGCGGTTATTTCATCGAAGCCGACCTGCCGTCTCCTTTGATGGGCTATCCTGGAGCACTCGGTATTGACCTTTCAGCACAAAAAGGTGATGCAGAAGCTATCCTGAAGGCCGTTGAGGCCGCTGTTGTGGCAAAAGGCGGAGCCGGACGTTTCGGAACCTGGGCATTCTCTTATGGAATGACTACAACTTGTGGATTAGTCGAGCATGCAATCAATGTTGTCAAAGGTGATTCTGAATTACTCAAGCTTTCCGATATCATGAAAGCATACGGTAAATTTACCCCCGGAGCAGAATGGAACGGAAGTTTCTATTCAGATACAAGCACGGGTGTAAGAGCTAAGAACCACGTATTGATCTATCAGGACACATACATCATGGGTAAGGGTTTCATGGGGACTCCTTCTGTAGTAATTCCTGAAAAGTATTTCTTGATTAAGTAATTATTGAATGTATTGATACAAGGAGGGGGGCTGTCCCCCTCCTGTATATCGAAATTAAAGGTCTACATACTGGAGATACCAAGCATGCACTCCATTCCTTGGAGACTTGCTTGGTATCGCAAGTGTTATCGGATTATTTTGTAACGCAGAGGATATACATATGGCATACCAAGGCCCTCCTGTTTTAGAACTGCGCAACATATGCAAAGAATATTTTGGCAATCAGGTGTTGACCGATGTAAGCCTTTCGCTCCATAAGGGTGAGATTCTTGGTCTTGTGGGAGAAAACGGCGCTGGGAAATCCACATTGATGAATATCTTATTTGGGATGGATGTAATTCAGCGAACCGGTGGATACAGCGGAGAAATGCTCATAGAGGGAAAACTCGTAAAGTACCAATCGTCATTTGATGCGATAGCAGACGGAATCGGGATGGTCCATCAAGAATTTTCCCTATTACCTGATTTCTCAGCGACTGAAAATATTTTATTGAACCGAGAGCCGCACAAACGCTCATTTGCATCTGAAGTATTTGGAGAACGCCTTGATTTGCTTGATCGAAAAAGCATGGTTGAAAAAGCGCGGATAGCAATAAGTAAATTAGGTGTGTCGATTGACTCAGCCATGATTGTAGGGAGTATGCCGGTAGGACACAAGCAATTTACCGAGATTGCTCGAGAATTGAGCAAAGATTCCATAAGGATTCTGGTGCTTGACGAACCGACGGCAGTACTTACCGAGCAAGAAGCTTCAATTTTATTGGAAGCAATAAAGAATCTGGCTGCTGAAGGTATTGCCATTATTTTTATCTCTCATCGTTTGCAAGAAGTGATTGACGTATGCGATACGGTTGTCGTGATGAGAGACGGGAAGGTGGTACGAACCGAGTCTTCAAAAGATCTTACTATTGCCCAAATTGCACGATGGATGGTTGGTCGTGAAGTGACGCAGCATGCTGATCGACGACAATTCGATTATGACAATACTCCCACGGTTCTTTCAATACGGAACCTTTGGGTCGATATGCCCGGAGAGACGGTTCGCGATGTCTCCTTGGATATACATAAAGGCGAAATCCTCGGTATAGGAGGATTGGCAGGTCAGGGGAAACTAGGTGTTCCAAACGGAGCAATGGGACTATTCCCTGCAGGCGGGACCATCATCTTTGAGGGAAAACGACTACCGTTAAATCAACCAAGGGCATTTCTTGATGCCGGTATGGCCTTCGTTTCTGAAGATAGGAGAGGAGTGGGACTCCTACTTGACGAATCGCTTGATTGGAATATTTCTTTTGCAGCGATGCAAGTTAATAATAAATATCTGAAGCGATATCTCAATGGATTGCTCATGTGGAGAGACGAGAAGGAAATCCAAAAGGTAGCCCTAGAGTATATCAATGCGTTGGAAATCAAGTGTACGAGTTATAAACAGAAGGCAAAAGAATTGTCAGGAGGTAATCAGCAAAAGATTTGTCTGGCAAAGGCTTTTGCACTCTCTCCGCGTCTTCTTTTTGTATCGGAACCAACACGAGGTATAGATATAGGTGCTAAATCTCTCGTTTTACAAGCTTTGCGCGATTACAACGAAAAGTCGGGTACGACAATCGTCATGATATCGTCGGAATTGGAAGAACTTAGAGCCATATGCGATCGAATTGCTATAGTTGCCGACGGGCGCATTACAGGGATTCTTCCCTCGGACTCTCCGTCGGAAGATTTTGGTCTGCTCATGGTTGCCGGTCAACCTATGTCGATGGAGGAACATGCATGAATAATCTACGACAATTCATCCGCTCCTTTGGATGGCCAAGAATCATCATAGGGTTGTTTTTACTTTCGCTTTTTATCATCGCTCCGTTTGTAGGGGTAAAAGTCAGTACGTCACTCAGCGATACCATCGTTCGTTTTGGAATGAATGGTGTCATGGTACTTGCGATGGTACCGATGATTCACTCGGGGTGCGGTCTCAACTTCGGATTACCGCTAGGAATCATTGCGGGATTGCTTGGCGGCACATTAGCAATAGAATACAATTTTGTGGGTCCGGTCTCCTTTCTGATGGCAATCGTTTTCAGTACGCCGTTCGCTATCCTTTTCGGCTTCGGTTACAGTAAGCTCCTGAACAAAGTAAAAGGGAGCGAGATGATGATTGCCACGTACGTTGGTTTTTCGTCAGTGGCATTCATGTGTATCATGTGGCTTCTACTTCCCTACAAGCACCCGACTATGGTATGGGGTTATGCCGGTACCGGATTGAGAACTACCATATCGACCGAAGGCTACTATCTCCACGTACTTACGAATTTCCTCCAGTTTAAGATTGGAAAAACTTTCATGTTTCCTACCGGAATGATTCTATTCTTTGCGCTAATGGCTTTGTTAATGTGGGCATTTTTACATACGAAACGAGGTACGGCGATGACCGCTGTGGGCTCAAATCCGGTATTTGCCAGAGCTTCGGGTATAAATATCGATAAAGTGAGAACCTTGAGCGTTATTCTTTCCACTTGGTTGGGAGCTGTTGGAATTTTAATGTATCAGCAAAGTTTCGGATTCATTCAATTGTATATGGGACCGTTCTATATGGCGTTACCGGCTGTTTCCGCAATCCTTATCGGAGGAGCTTCCGTAAATAAGGCATCGATTCTTAATGTGGTGGTGGGGACATTTCTGTTCCAAGGTATTTTGACCATGACTCCATCGGTAATGAACTCGATGATCCATACCGATATGTCTGAAGTCATCCGTATTATAGTTTCAAACGGTATGATTCTCTACGCGTTGACTAGAAAATCGGAGGTTACCCGATGAGCATATTAAAAGAAACCGGCGGACAAAAGTTCCTGGGTATTATTCAAAATAATGCCGTACCGATTCTCTTTGGAATCATCGTACTTATCGGAATTCCTCTTTCTGGTTACTCTGTCGGATATCTCGGACAGGAAATAGTCGTTCGCATTGCCCGGAACAGTTTTCTCATTATAGCATTACTTATTCCTATCATGGCGGGTATGGGACTGAATTTTGGTATGACGCTAGGTGCGATGGCAGGGCAAATCGGATTAATCTTTATGGCCGACTGGGGAATTGTCGGAATTCCCGGCATGATTTTAGCTATGATAATCTCAACACCGATTTCGGCATTCCTGGGATGGATGTGCGGCAAGATTCTCAACATGGCCAAAGGCCGCGAGATGGTTACCAGCTATATCATTGGTTTTTTTATCAATGGGGTTTATCAGCTGATCGTGCTGTATGGAATGGGAGCCGTCATACCCATTAAAAACCCGGCGCTCGTGTTGCCGCGCGGTTACGGAATTCGAAATACGGTAAATTTAATTACGATTCGCAAGACTCTCGATAACCTGTTCGCAATTAAAATTTTCGGAATCAGTATTCCGATTGCCACGATGCTGGTCATCACAATACTTTGCATTTTTGTCATTTGGTTCCGAAAAACGAAACTTGGCCAGGATATGAGGGCTGTCGGGCAGGATATGGAAGTCGCTCGAGCGGCCGGTATAAAGGTCGAGCATACGCGTATCGTTTCAATCGTTATCTCTACGATACTTGCCGGATACGGCATGATTGTCTATCTGCAGAATATCGGAACGCTCAATACCTATAATTCCCATATGCAGATCGGTATGTTTTCAATAGCAGCTTTACTTGTTGGTGGGGCAACCGTCAACAAAGCCAGTATCGGCAATGTGTTTCTAGGTGTTTCGTTGTTCCATCTGATGTTTATCGTTTCTCCGACCGCAGGAAAGAATCTCATCGGCGAAGCACAGCTAGGGGAATATTTTAGAGTGTTCGTATCCTACGGGGTCATCACGATTGCGCTGGTGCTCTACGAGGTGAGAAGAAGAAGGGAGAAAGCGCGTGGAGGCCGGCTTTTGGCTCAGGAGCAAGCTGAAAACATGGAGGAAAACACATGACCCGGATTGTTTTGTCACGTCGACATTTTTTCCAGCTTGTAGCAGTTATACTGATATTGGTGCTAGCCGTTGTTATGTTTGTCATCGGTCGGCAGCACACAGTTCTTTTGGATAACAAAACCATCGAGCACGACGGGAAAAGCTATCCGGCGTTCTCGATTGTAGAAGTCAAAATTAATAAGGAAGATTCAATTGAACTTGCCGCCCGCGACCGTGATAAGGCCGATGTTATGGGCCAACGGCATAAGATTACCGTAACCTATACCGACAAGTTTTTTGAAGAACATGAAGTAGTAAAAAATTTTAAAGTCCCGATCGGTTACGACATGGTATTGATCAGCATTCCTGCGCTAGTTGCCGATCTTGGGCAATCAATCTGGCTTCAGCAATTCATCCCTCCGACTGCTGCCGTTGCTCCGGTTGTTGAAGAGCTTCCCGTCGAAGATGATCTCGGTATCGATATGGGCGAGTTCTGAGATAGACGGTACAAATGTTTTTATAGCATCGGATTAATGCCTGTTCTAATTGCTATTTTTCTTTATTAATTGGATAAGAATATCAAGCGTAGAGATTGGTAGTCTTTAGTGATATACTAGCTCCTACATGGCTTTTAGAAAAATTTTTTACTTCATGATGTTTGTGTTTTCTATTTGTGTTGTTTCTATCTCTGCAAGCTCAAATCAGCGATTACGAGCTTCAGATGCCGATGCGTTTCTACGTATTCAACAATTGTTTCGAATCCACCAACTTGCGGTACCTGTACAAAACGGACCTTGGACTGATGCCGAGCTACAGTTTTTGCTTGGTTCGATGAGTGAAATATCCAAAGATTCTGTTTTAGAACAATCAATATATGAAGATTTACATCAAAATCGACGGTTTTTACTAGGTCAGGGATCCTCCGATGTATCTCTTCATTACGGTTTTGAGACATATATTCATACTAATTAGCAAGAATTCACGGAAGAAAAGGCATGGTTTCCCCGGTGGATTAATCGTGTGCCGATAATCCGAATTCCAATTGAATTTTCAGTTGCAGACACATTTGCGACAAGTGTGGAATTTATTATTGTAAGACGTTTACTAGATTTCCAGACCGGTACTCATAGAGTGTATGCTCCGTATTTTTCAACTAATCATTCGCTCGTTGATTTCTTCCATCTTGATTTCAATTGGCCTTATAAGGCGGTTGCGGTCGCCGGAGGTTCTCATTGGAATGTGCAGCTGGGAAGAGATCGATTGAATCTGGGACCCGGACATACCGGCAATCTGCTTATTTCAAATCATCTTGTCTACCATGATTATCTGCAATTTAAAACTTGGTTTGGCCCTATCAGATTTTCAACTGCCCTAGTTGGGTTCCCTTCTCCAAAGGAATTGGGTGTTGGAACTGCTACGGTAAAAGCTTTGCTGACTCATCGTTTCGATTGGACGATCATTCCTCAATGGCGCATTGCGATAACCGAAGCCATGATGTATCAAGATTACCTAACCGATTTCAGGTTTATCAATCCAATGATGATCTACCATCAGTATTTCATGGCTGACAAATCCAATTCATTGCTTACTGCCGAAACGCAGATAGCGCTGTTTCGAGGTTTATCTGTCTATGGTCAATTCGCCATGGACGATGTCCGTTTTCTTGACGAGAGTACATCAATTCCGAACGCACTTGGTTGGCAGATCGGTTTGGAATATGCTTGGTTTGATCAAACAGGTTCCTATCTAGTTTGGGCTGAGCATGTACATACCGATCCTTATCTGTATCTGCGCAACGGAATCAATTATATTGTGGCCGTAAAGCTTATGAATCCCGAAGGAGGTATCCAATACGTAGAGGAATATCTTGGATATCCTTTGGGAGGAGATGCTCATGTGTATGCAATCGGGCTAGAATGGGATTCTCTTAGAGCATTCAAGGCCTTTGTCAGAGGAGAATATTCCGTTGACGGAGCGGTAGACTTTAACTCGACATATCCTCCAACAGACCCACAAGCAAAGACTCCTACAGGAATTCCAGAAACAGTAGTCAGGTGTACGATTGGCTCCTCGGTTCGAATTCCAGCTGGAAGTTTTGGAGTAAAAGGCTCCGAGTTTGGATTTTCCGGTAGTCTGTCGTATGTGTGGATTCTTAATAGAGATAATGTCATCCAGGATCCGATTTATGATGTTCAGTGTTCTTTGGGCGTTGAATATTCGCTTTAAATAATAGATTTGGGGAGGAGAAAAATGAAAAGATTTTTAGCAATGCTATGTCTATTGCTCGTGACAGCATCGATTACCTTGGGGGCGATTAATCTACAGAAAGTAA
>JAAYDK010000313.1 GCA_012729295.1 Spirochaetales bacterium
CGTCGAGAAAGATCTCCATAAATAGTTTTTCTTTCGATGGATAATAGGTATAGAACGAACCCACGGAGATGCCGACGCTTGTAGCAATCTCAGAGATGTTTGTATCCTTAAATCCTTTTTCAACGAATAATTTTTTTGCTTTATTATAGATCAGTGATTTCTTGGCTTTCATAGCCTTACTTAAATTGAATGAATATTTTTAAATTCATTCATATAATATCGACAAGCATTAGCTTGGTCAATAGATTGTTTAATTAATCGAGGAGTTGGACGACAATGAACGTAAAAACTTTTACATAGGTACAAACCTATTGACGGGAATAAATATTTCTAGTATACCTAACGTACGTTAAATAAAAAGAGATGTGCAGATGAACGACCAAGATCTAAAGCTAAAAATCAAACGAATCGCTGTGGAGCATTTCAATACCCACGGTTACCACGGAACAACCATCCGCAACATAGCCAACGAGGTCGGCTGTTCGCTACCGATGGTCTATTATTATTACAAAAGCAAGAAAGATTTATTTCATGAGATCATCAAGAAAGACTATTTCGATATGCTAGGGCGCGAATCCCGCCGACTAAAGGCAGTTGGTATCATCGACTTTTATACCGAATTTTTACTGAATGTCATGAATATGAGCGACTATGACAAAAAGGTGTACCGGTTGGGGATCAAAGTCTATCTTTCCTTTGACGGCGATGAAGAATTGCTGAGGATTATGGAAGAATGGGAAGCTTCAATCGTCTTCCGCCACTACACCTTGATACTTCCACATCTGAAAGATTCAGTGCATGCAGAGGCGAAAGTCAGGGTACTCATCCATCTTATCGAAAATATCATAGAGCGTATGATTGTCAAGAATCAGTATGTTTCGGAAAAAGAAATCCGTGAAGAATTATCTATCATAATGGGATAGAAATATTTTTTATATTAATATTTAACGAACGTTAAATAAATTAAGGAGACCGTCATGGATACTAAAACAAGATTTTCTGTATTACAAAACACCTATGCAGCTGCGGTTGCAGAAGCGGTAAACACGTATCATGCCTTTGGGAAACTAGAAGCAGTAGTCGAACATAAGTCGAAAAGACTTGAGCAATCTGCCTCGTATATGATTGAGCAACTAGGCGTATCCTCAGTTGAGGATGTGTTTACAAAACTGTCGGAATTGTTCGGCTGTGCACGATGGCAGATTGAAAAGACAGCAGACGGATTCATTGCCACAGCAGATACATGCAGACTCTGCGCATTCTCTAAGAAAATGGGAGGAGCTTCGCCATGTCGCGGATGGTGCATCGATCCTATGACAGCGATGATAAGAAACATCTTGTCAAAAGAAAATATTGAATCATCGTTTCGCTTAGAAAGTACGCTCATGGATCAATCGCAATGCAGGCTGCACATTACTGTTATAGCGTGAGCTGTCCAATGAAGAAATATCTTGCGGAGAATACAGCAAGGCCGCTTTTGTCAGGTACTCAGGAAAAATCCTACGCCGAAGTATGAGCTGCGGTGATAGAAAAAGTTCAGCAGTGGAAAGCGTCCGTCGTGATACTGGACGAGAAGTTTCGCATCACCCAAGCCAGAGACTTCTTCGAATTCAATACCTGCTGCGACCGTATATTCGAACTCCCATGGATTGCCTGGATCATACCCGCCGCTTCTGTGAAGCGTCTGGCCGTCCTGGTGCGAAATGACGTCGATTCCTGCGAATAAGGAGCCGAGCTTGCGTACGGGATAACGAAATTCAGCACCGAAATTGAGAATCCATGCCTTATAGGATTCATCAAAGGCAGTAGTCGGAATTCCTTCGTTTCCCGCTTCCACCGTATGTAAAGGTTGCCCATTAGTCCGTTTGATGACCCACGAGGGAATATGGATTGCAGGATGCATCCACGTATTCGTCATGGGTAGGCTTGCATCAGCATACATTCGAGCCCATGAAATCGGACGTACCGAAATCCCGAATAAAAGGTTATTGTCCCGGGTATATTCAATCGGATATCCGGCAGAAGCGGAAAGTTTGAGCAATGTCTCGTCGCCGTAATGCCCGCTGTAATGCCGATAGCCGACTCGCATGGACACTCTTTCGAAAATCCTTGTATTAAGCCCAAAGAAGAAGACTCCGTCGAACCCGAGGTTGTCGGCTCCGCCAAATCCTTGAAAAACGGTATTCAACGAGCCTTGGAACCCTAATTCGGTCTCGGCGATATGTTTATAAGAAAACCGTAAAAACCCGATATTCAGTCCCGTCTTCAGCTGCAAATACATCGTTTCGTCGGCATACTGTCCGCTGTGATAGATTGACATGTCGTCATATTCCCCAGAGCCAGTACCTCCGTACTTGACCGTACGAGGCTGCCCTTCCTGCAGTAAGAGAATGTGTAATGCGGAAGACGAAGAAAACGGATAGGCGGCAGCTTCAGGATACAACGATTCTCCGTCAAACCAAGAAAAACTCAACGACCCGCCAAACAGATCGTAAGTCGCGAATGCAGATGCACACAACACTATGCCCAAACAAAAAATCAGAATGATTCGCTTCATGAATGATCTCCTACCCGCTTATTGCAATACCCATGACCAGATATCTGCTTCGCTGGAAGAAATAATTCAACAAAGGGAATCTGCCGTCATGATAGTACAATTCAAATCGAAATTTTCGTTTGAGCCGACCTAGATTAAACTCGAATCCACCGCCAACCGTATATTCAAATTCCCACGGATTATCCCGGTCGTAGCCACCGACCTGGTGAAGTGTTTTCCCATCCTGATGGGCTTGAACTTCTCCGGCTGCGAATATAGAACCGATATTTGATATCGGAACACGAATTTCTGCCCCAGTTTGTAGTCTCCATGCCTTATAAGAAGCATCGTATCCCGATAATCCTGACAGCCCTTCCTGTGCGGTAATATTATCGAATTGGTTTACAGTATCAGTTCCCGGTTTCAGCGAATGAGGGGGAACATGTATGCCTGGGCGGATCCATGCTTTCGTCATCGGCAGTTCAGCGAAGACATACCATCTCAAAGGTGCTGGAATTTCGACTGAAATGCCCACTAGCCATGAGTTTCCGCGAGTATATTCGACCAAACGACGTGTGGCGGTAGATGAATACACATCGAGATCCGGGTGCGTTTCGAGTAGGTCGACCAAGATTTCGTCCCCCCAATGACCAGAGAAGTGGTGAAATCCTCCCGATACTGCTACGGTGTCGAATACCTTGAACGTGATTCCTGCGCCATACATTCCGTCGAATCCTAAAGAATTGATCGAGCCTTCTTTCTGGAAAACCGTATTAAGCCCACCCTGGATATATCCCTCGAGTTGCATTATGTCGAAAGACAGTCGTAAGATGCCGATATTTACCGCACTTTTCATATGCCAATAATCACGCAGGCTTCTATCATCATATGCGAGAGTCTCATACCTGTTCGTTTCGCTGTTCGCAACTAAAACCGTATCGGGAACGCCGGCATCATCGGTTACTTTCAGCAGTCTGAAGCTTGTCGAATTGGCAAAAGCATCGGCAAGAGGTTCTCGGAACAAAGGATCTAAAGGAGCCCATTCGAACGATACCGCCGTTATCTTCGGCATAACCAGAGTTAACAACATCAGAACAACCATGCATATGTGCATGATGGTTCTTTTAGATTGAAAAGACAAAACGACAACCTCCTGGATGACAGGTCAACGCGTAAGCGAGTAGATTACTGCATACGTCTAATTTTATTAAACAAACCATGTGTAGATGAACAAATTTTCGGCATTGTAACGCATATATAAAGCGGAGGCAATAAAAAATAGGCATTTAGCGCCCACAACCGGAAATTTTTTACTATCAGTCATTTTACATGGACTTAACAAAGCTTTTTGCACCGACACCTTTATATGTACTGAATAGATTTCTTCTATTTCATCAAAAATTATTGTACTATGAGGTGGACAGAAAAATTGATATATTACAAAAAGCCATGTACTTGCATCAGTTATTTATCGGGATTGTCCGTTAGGTAAAAAACACGGTACAATAGGTGGTCTGTCAGCTTTCGTAGGAGGGATAATGGATATCATCGGGAAATCGCTTTCTAGAGTCGATGCTAAGGAAAAAGTAACCGGTACGGCGAAATATACCGGGGACTTGGTCAGTTCACATGCCCTGATAGCAAAGGTGCTGCATAGCGAATTTGCCAACGGAACGATTACGTCGTTCGATCTTTCGGAAGCTTGGAAAGTTCCCGGGGTCGTCGATATCGTAACGTGCTTTGACGTTCCATCGATTCAGTTCCCTACTGCAGGGCATCCTTGGTCGACCGATAAAAAGCATCAGGATATAGCGGACCGGCTGCTGCTCAACCGCCGGGTGCGCTTTTACGGCGACGATATAGCCGCAGTAATCGCAGAAACCGAATTTGCCGCATCCGAAGCGATACGGAAGATTAATGTCGAGTACGAATCGTTTCAACCGATACTCACGATTGAAGATGCTCTGAAGCCGGGTGCCGTGTCGATACACGAGGAACGGCCCGACAATATCGTTGCCCGTTCATCATATGAAGTCGGTTCTTTTGAAGAGTCCATCAAGGAAGCTGGACTGATAAAAATCGAAGGCGACTATGAAACGCCTATCGTTTCCCACTGCCATATCGAAAACGCGATGTCCTTTGCCTATATGGAAGCAGGTAAAATCGTAGTCGTCAGTTCGACTCAGATTCCACACATCATCAGAAGAATCTGCTCACAGGCTCTCGGAGTTGGATTCGGGGACATCAGGATTATCAAACCCTATATCGGAGGCGGATTCGGCAACAAGCAGGATGCTCTTACCGAACCGCTGAATGCCTTCCTCACCACCAGAGTCGGAGGCCGGCCGGTTAAACTGGAATATACTCGGGAAGAGACCTTTAATTGCACCAGAGTGCGGCATGCAATGCATTTCCATATTGTTTCGTATGTCCGCAAAGACGGCAGCTTTGCTGCAAGGTCAATAAAAGCATATTCTAACCAGGGCGCATATGCCTCTCACGCCCATGCCCTGGTAGCCAATGCAGTCAACGGCTTTCGTATGATGTACCCCACCGGGGCGATCAAGGGCGAAGCCTATACGGTGTACACTAACTTGCCTACCGCCGGTGCCATGAGAGCATATGGTATACCGCAGATCGGTTTTGCCCTCGAGTCCCATATCGAAGACATCCTTGTAAAAACCGGTTTCGACTCCATTGAGTTCAGAAAAAAGAATATGATGAGACTCGGGTATGTGGATCCGATTACCACCATCACGTGCCATTCGACGGGGCTATCCGAATGTATCGACATCGGGGAGAAATACCTCGAGTTCAGCAAAAAGCAGAAAGCCTATGCCAAGCAGGCCGGCCCAATTCGAAAGGGTGTCGGCATGGCGATTTTCTGCTATAAGACCGGAGTGTTCCCGATCAGTCTCGAGACGTCTGCCTGCCGGATGCTTTTAAATCAGGACGGATCACTGCAACTGCAGATGGGAGCAACTGAAATC
The DNA here is from genome assembly GCA_012729295.1 of Spirochaetales bacterium. Taxonomy (GTDB): domain Bacteria; phylum Spirochaetota; class Spirochaetia; order Sphaerochaetales; family Sphaerochaetaceae; genus JAAYDK01. The sequence goes on from JAAYDK010000313.1 coordinate 5,527, forward strand.
GGTCAAGGTGCTGATACGGTATTTGCCATGATGGCGGCGCAAACGGTCGGAGTTTCCGTTAACAAGATTCACGTGATAAGTACCCAGGATACCGATGTTACCCCCTATGACACCGGAGCCTATGCCTCTCGACAAACGTATGTATGCGGAATGGCTGTTAAAAAAACTGCAGAATCGCTTAAGGCCAAGATACTTGATTTTGCTGCATTCATGCTGAAAAAAGAGGCTTGGGACCTCGATATCGAAGATAATTATATCGTTCATAAAAACCAGCATGAGCGATTGCTCTCGGTTGCAGACGTGGCGCTGGAATCATGTTACAGCCTGACGAATTCTACGCATATCGCGGCCGAAGAAACGCATCATTGTTCCGACAATACCTATTCCTTTGGAGTTTGTTTTGCAGAAATCGAAGTAGATATTCCGATGTGCCAGATTAAGGTACTCGATATCATCAACGTGCACGACTCGGGAAAAATCATCAACCGTCAAACTGCAGAAGGCCAGGTTCACGGCGGTATGAGCATGGGTCTGGGGTATGCTCTTACCGAATTCTTGAAGTTCGATCCTAAAACGGGACGGATGCTGAACGATAATCTGCTGGACTACAAACTGATGACCGCAATCGATACTCCACAGTTGCACGCTGCGTTTGTCGAGACAAACGATCCGACGGGGCCGTACGGAAACAAATCGCTTGGCGAACCTCCGACGATACCGGTGGCACCGGCATTGAGGAACGCACTATTGAATGCAACCGGAGTTGCCGTTAATTCGAATCCACTGAATCCCGAGAAACTATTCTTCGCATTTACGGAAGCGGGACTCATTCAATAAAGGGAGAAGGCATGTACGATTTTCATGATTTATACGAACCGAATTCGGTACAAGAAGCTCTGCAATATAAAAAACAATATCCCCAAGCGTTGTTTCTCGCCGGCGGGAGCGACATTTTCATCAAGCTTCGCGAAGGCAAGCTCTCAGGTTGCGACCTGATTAGCATATTCGCTTTAGACGAATTGCGCGGCATCTGTATGGAAGATGACGGTTCGATTCTTATCAGGCCGCTTACCAGCTTTACCGAAGTTGCGA
>JAAYDK010000314.1 GCA_012729295.1 Spirochaetales bacterium
ATGAATGATAAGGGCTACTTCAAATCGATAAAAGTGAAAACCATGTCTAACTCCATGTAATTCATTCAGTTATTCGAGGTTTTCAGAAAGTTAACCGGACAGTAGTGTACCTCGATATATAATTATCCTCAACCTAAATATCCTGGTATGCAATGTAGCGTTAAAAATAGAATGAAACGCAAATCAAGAACGCAGACAGGAGGTGGTCTAGAAAACTTGCCATACTGTGCGCTAGTAAATTCATCATACCGCGCACACTCCACAAACAGCTAAGACCTAGCCACGATCCTAGCCTAGCACCGATTATCTCCGAATTCAAAACCTGCGTTCAGGCCTCAGCCACCGCGTGCGCTGCAAAGGATCAAGGATGGCATGATGATTCTCTTCAAGTTGGGGCTTGACAGCTACAGACAAATAAAATGGCTCATCTCGAACAATGCAACTCAAATCCGATAGAATATTAAGATGCGGCTACCGCTAGGTCCAAGGCGTACTTATTGGTTCTCTGATGGAAATTACTCTTTTGATAAGGAATTTTAACCAAACAGCTGATTATATAGATCCTCGAAGTATTCGATATCTTTTTCGGATAATTCGGCAAATTCATGTTCTCTTGCCCGTTTAGATAATCTTCCCCCGTGTTGCGAAAGGGACCTGTAAAGGAGAAAGGCTATTTTGTCAGGCATCTCGATATATTCTTGTACGGAGATGCGAAACTGATCGTATTTTAAAAGGAAACGCGCCTCTTCCGGGAGATCCTGCTCGATGGCTTGCTGAACACAGCGATACAGGAATTCGACATAGAGTGTCGCATCAAAAAACCTATAATAGTCGATCGTATCGTTGAGTACTCGTACGTTGTAATCTTGTGTTGGTTCCCATGTGATGAAAGGAAGAATACTTTGCGAATACGCTCTCAACACTGACACATATTCATCTATGCGCTGTAACATCGCACTTGATATCGGGAAAATCATCCCAGGCGGACTATAACCATGTTCTGCCAAGATGTGATGGAAAAGATAGCGATGAATTCTTCCATTCCCGTCGGAAAATGGATGGATATTCACAAATCCGAATGCGATGACAGCAGCAGCGACGATTGGATCGAATTCGTGTATTACTCTCTTGTGATATGCAATCAATCCATTCATCAACGAATCGATATCTTCGCTTTTGGCACTGATATGTTCTACGATAGGTAATCCCGAGCCCCTGTCATGTTCTCCTATGAAACCACCTTCGATTCTAAAGCCTGCCCTCACGAAAGGACTGGGACTTATCACAATCCGTTGAAGGCGGATCAATTCATCCTTGCTCAAGGGAGTTTTTCCCGCTTCTCGTATCGCATTGCTCCATCGAACGATCCTGTTATGGGAAGACCCTTCATTTTCGATGACAAAACTAGCTTGGGAATCCTTAAGCAATAAAAAAGCTGCAGCACGGGCTAACACATCCTTAGGGATGCCTGATGAACTTTGAATTGCTTTAGTTTTCAGGTCCATTGAAAGATATGTATGTACGTGCACTGTGTTTTTCACCAAAGGGCAAAATTCAGGTGTTCCCGGCAAATTGTTCACCACCCGATGCCTTTTTGAGCGTTCGCCCAGTACAGCAAGCTGCTGTATGGGATCAATTACCATGACATAGTTGCCTCTCTTTACGTCCGGTAGATTGAGTTGTGTTCCCATGAGCCACTCATAGAGAAACCAGATTCTTCTACTGTATGATCCGGTCACAGTCTCTTGAACGATTTCTTCAATTTCACATGTATCAATGACCTCGAATAATTTCTTCAACACACATAGATCAACTCCCTCATATTTCAAGGCAAATTCCAGATGGCCTCTGAGCGTATGTTCAGGCTGATGCCGTGGTGTAAGAAGATGCCAACCCATCTTTTGTACGATTTTATGTTTTAAACCGATTGCCATTTTTACATATGGGAAGGGCGCTGGAAGCTGAAACGCATCAATGATGGCTGTATATCCGGCAGGAATGCCTTCCTCTGGGAGCAAGAGTCCATGAAAAACTGTTACTGAACCTGAAAAGTTATTATTCATTGCAGTTTTACCTGAATTATTATTATTATAATACAGATAATGTGAATTGTACATACAATGCTTGTGCCTAGACATGTTTTCAATTTCGTAGCGAATAAATCTTGAGAAGCCATACAGGTCGATCCTATGATTCCGGAATATTCTCCGATTTGGTATCTACCCATTAAGAAAAACTTATGCTCCAGGTCTAAAAACACTACATAGAATGTATTACTATCAAATCCGTTCTCTACAGAACAGATCTTTTTGGGAATAGTAAAACCGATTAAACGTTTTGATCCGTTTAGACGAAACCTAGCCCAATCGACATGTTTCCCTGCAAATTTCAGATATCATTAATGCTTCTGCCATCCCTAGTAACATATGCTGGCCTAAGCCCATGCCTTATCATTATCCGATATGTTCTTTTATTAAGATTTTATTAGGTGCTATAATTCGTGCAATTTCTTTATTCCTCGCATCAAAGATTTTTACACAATGAAAAAGAGTCCCAGCAGATTTAAACTCATATTTTGTCTTAAAAAAAAGAATCACTTGGAGGTCATCTTGTTGGTCATATTCGCTTTGAGATAATGTAAAAGATCCGTTGCCGATTATTTTTTCATAATCGTTACATGTATAGCTCACTTCAAATCCGACTGCTTCTTTTTTAATCTCACTAAAAACTGTAAAATCAACCATTACGCCTAGAAAAATAGTTTTGGGCCAAACCTCTTTCTCTTCAGCTTTCACA
>JAAYDK010000401.1 GCA_012729295.1 Spirochaetales bacterium
CGATGTCCAGATCGACGCAGGTTTTGCCGGCAAAGCGCGCCGCGATCCAGTCGATCCCGTTAACCAAGTCCTGCAAGTTGATCACGTCGACGCCGCCTTCGATGATGTCGTCGATCAGGTCGTGCAGATGCCCGTCCGAGTGCATGTGGACGATCAGGCCCTTGTCGCGGGCCGGCTTCATCAGGCGCTGGTAGCTGGGCTTGATGTAGCGGCGGAAATGGGAAGGAGACAGCATCGGGCCGTTTTGCATCCCCAGGTCCTCGGGATAGGCGACCATGTCGACCTCCAGGTCGACGTAATGCCGGATGATCGCCAGGTTAAAGGCTTCCAGGCGTTCGATCAGGTCCCAGAGCACAGGCTCGTCATCCGCCATGTCGTAAAGCAGGTTCTGGTAGCCGCGCAGGTCGCTCAGCTGGAGAAAGGTGTGGCCGTGGCGCAGGCCGCCGCTGGTGAAACGGCCCTCGTGCTTGGCCTTGCGGATATCCCGGGCGATCTCTTCCCAATCGATCGGCCCGATGCCGCAGCACGTTTCAGGATCCGGGAACCGGTAATCGGGATAGTCCGCCAGGTCAGCGAGCGGGTGGCCGGTCACGGTTCCCGTGATGCCGTCGTCGGTGGTCTGCCACAAGCAGCCGAAATCGTCCCGGTAGGGTTCGTGTTTGCGGGCGACGCGGGCAAACTCCGGCTTGAACGGAAGGGCCGGCCGTATAAAGCCGGGGAAGAGGAAAGGATGGTCCTCGATCAGGTCGAGCAGCTGCTCCTGGTCGTAGTGCTGCCAACAGGCGGCGTTGATGTGAAACGACATCGGGATATAGTCGGGGCGCTCGAAACGGATCGTGCGCAGCATGTTTTCGCGTTGGTTCATAACATTAAGACTCCGAGTCAATCATAAAGAACGCTTTTGGTTCTATTATGTATTGTTTTAAAAAGCAAGACAGATTGTTTCCGGTTAAGGAAATTATACCCTAAGAAATAAATAACGACTATCTCCTTCTGCTCTCCATGGATGAGAGCATTTGCGGTTTTGCTCATATGGTCACGGTTGACAAACAGCTCTTCACATAGCATTTCGCCGGGGCGCAACCCTGTATTTCGGAACCATATCCAGAGAGACAGATGATGTTGCGTATTTAAAATATAACCTCAGTCAACCATTCTGATTTACGGCATCCTGAATCTCCTCGAGAACAATAGTCAGAGCCTGCAAAACCTCCTTGATACGCTCTCTTGCTTTAAAGTTCAATATCCATATAAACCGGCGCATGATCGGACAAGGTCACATAGTAATCTGGTGTGTATCGATCGAATCTGTGTACAGAACCCTTAGATAAATCGCGAACCAAAATGTGATCGATCGCCTTTTCAAATGGTTCATCCTGCCATTGGCCAACGCGATGAGGGTTGCAACCGTTGTAGCCAATCCCCGGATGGGCATATTCGGTCGCCACATCATGTGCATGAGAATAGCCTCTCTCCTTCAAGGCATATTGAATGGTTTCCGACAGATAACCTGTATTCAAATCCCCCACAAAACCACGGGACAACGACCATAATTCTCTTGATATTTGTCAACCAGATCCATGGCTATTTTTATCTGTTGCGTGCGCGCTTGATCCGATCCTGCCTGATACTGCTCGTGGCTCGGATTATTACCGTTCTTCCACCATAGATGGGTTGTTAGGAA
>JAAYDK010000315.1 GCA_012729295.1 Spirochaetales bacterium
TAGAAACAATTTCCCCTCGCCGGCCGGCTGCCGCGATTATATCATTCGCGAAAACGTTGAATCTGAAATCGATATCGACGAAAACGGAGCACCCGCAGCGTACGTTTTCAAAACCACGATCGACCAATACTCTGGAAAACTATGCTATTTCAAAGTTGTTCAGGGCAAGGTTTCCGGCGAAACGGACCTTTACAATCCCGAGATGGGAAAAAAGGAACGCTTTGGCAAGGTGTATCGGATTATCGGAAAGAAGCTCGTCGACACCGATGCCCTGTGTGCAGGTGATATCGGCGTCGTTGCCAAGAGCAACATCGCCTATACCAATGCATCGTTGCTTGGCTCTGCAGACTTGGGATTCTCGTTTGCTCAGCTTAAATTCCCCGATCCGATCTATTCTCTTTCGATCAGCGCGGGAGACAAGAAGTCGGAAGACAAGATGAACGAAGCATTGAACCGTATTACCGAAGAGGATCTCACCTTCCGTCTCAACTTTAATGAAGAGACCAAGGAACTCTCGGCTTCGGGCATGGGTGAGCGACATCTGACGATGATTTTAGAAAAAGTCATGGAGAAGCAGAAAATTTCGATTCAGACCAAGCTTCCCCGGGTTGCCTATCGTGAGACCATCACGAAAAAATCGCCGCTTGTCGAGTATGCCCATAAGAAACAATCGGGCGGACACGGTCAGTATGGTAAGGTCGTCATCGAGATCGAGCCGATCGAACGGGGACAATATTATCAATTCACCAATGCCATCAAAGGCGGTTCGGTTTCCAAAGGATATATGCCTGGTATTGAGAAAGGTCTTCAGGATGCCATGTTGGAGGGCTTTTTGGCCGATTATCCGATTGTCGACATCGGTATCAGCATTGTAGACGGCAAGGAACATCCGGTCGATTCTTCCGAAATGGCGTTCCGTCTGGCTGCAAAAGGAGCCATGAAGAGCGCAATCGAAAAAGCCGGTCCCGTGTTGCTCGAACCTATCATGAAGCTGGCCGTTTATGTGGAGGACAAGTACTTGGGAGACATCCTCAGCGATCTGAGCGGCAAGCGCGGCAGAGTGCTAGGTCAGGAAGATTTCGGTGGCGGAATCCAGATGGTAAAAGCAGAAGTCCCGCAGGCCGAGATGCTGAACTACGCGATTGATCTGAAATCGATGACGAGCGGTACCGGATCGTTCGAGCTAGAGTTCGACCATTATGAAACGATTAGCGGCCGTATCGCAGATGAAGTCATAAAAGCGGCGAAAGCAGCCAAAGAAGCTGAAAACGCAAATAAGTAAAGATTACGATTATGTTGAAAAAGCCGCTTCGTGCGGCTTTTTCAATGTTCGGACACCCGACGGACCCATACTTCCAGTACAGGATGATTCTTTTCCAGCCCCTTGCGCTCGAAGCTTGTGGTAGGCCTCCAAGGTACTGGCGGAGCATAGCCACCATAAGGGTTTTCGAACGCGGGAATCGTTTCGAAGACCTCTAGCATCTGTTGTGCATACGGTTCCCAGTCGGTGACGCAATAGACATACCCGCCTTCGATAAGCTTTTTTGCTAGCAGTTGGGCAAACGGAGCCTGAATGAGCCGTCTTTTATAATGCTTTTTCTTAGGCCAGGGGTCGGGGAAAAAAATATGGAAACCGGCAATCGAGGCATCCGGTATCATCGATTCCAAAACCGCCACCGCATCGAACCGAATGAGCCTCAGATTCGGCATTTCGCTGCTTCCGACCCTATGCAGCAATTTGGCAAATCCGTTGAGGAACACTTCTATCCCCAGATAATTATACTCGGGTTTAGATTGTGCAATTCGGTACGCGGCATCACCCATACCAAATCCGATTTCAACGAAAACCGGCCGTTCATTGTGAAATAATGCCTGAAAATCGAGCTCCTTCTGCTGGTATTTAATCGAGTATCGGTCTGTAAATCTTTCTAATGCTTCAACTTGAAACGGAGCAAGACGCGATGAGCGCAACACGAAGCTTTTAACCGTGCGCCTGCCGTCTTGTGGAATCGTTTCGACTCGATCGTCTTGCATGTGCAAACTCCACTACATCAGCCGCTGCAATTTTTCAAGGATAAACAATGATTTGTCCTTAAGCGAAACGGCATCTGTCTTACAAATTAATACATTCAAACGTCGGGGGTCTACAGCGACGCTGCCGTTCCCGATCCGTATCAATTCCATCACTTTGTTGATGGCTATATCTTTCACTTTGGAAAATTCGATTAAAACCTTTCCGTCTCGCTCTTTCAAATGGAAAATCGAGAGTTTTCTGCAAATGATCTTGAGCTCGGCGATATAGAGCAGATTTGAAACTACTTCGGGCATCGGTCCGAACCGGTCTTCCATTTCCGCTGTCAACGCCTGCAGCTGGGAATCGGTCTGAATCGAAGCAATCTTTTTGTAAACATCGAACTTAACCGATGGTTCTTTGATATAACTATCGGGTATAAAGCCCGAATAGTCGAGTTCCAAAAAGACCTCCTGAGGCTCTTGCTCGTCACCCTGTTTGAGCAACTGTGCGACGGCTTCGTCGAGTATGCGGAGATACATGTCAAGACCGACCGATGCCAGATATCCGCTCTGTTCGCGACCGAGAAGATTTCCGGTTCCCCTGATTTCCATATCTTTCATTGCAATCTTGAAGCCGCTTCCCAAATCAGTATGTTCGGAAATGACTTTTAACCGCTTTACCGCAACCTCGGACAGCACCCGCAACTCGGGATAGAAAAGGTACGCGTAAGCTTCCTGATCGCTGCGTCCGACTCTTCCGCGCAACTGGTACAACTGCGAGACACCGTAAAGATCGGCCCGATCAATGATGATGGTATTGACGTTGGGAATGTCGATGCCGTTTTCAATAATCGTAGTCGAAACCAAGACTTGTATTCCCTGATGGACGAATCTGCGCATGATGTCCTCGATTGCCTCGCTGTCCATCTGGCCGTGAATGGCTTCGACTACAACATTGCTCATACGCTGTCTGATCATCGTGACCACATGATCGAGTGTCTCAATGCGATTGTGGAGGTAAAAGACCTGGCCTCCCCTGCCTAACTCAAACTTGATTGCTGAATCCACCAGATTGACGTCGTACTCCTGTATGACCGTTTTGATCGGCCGGCGTTGAATCGGCGGAGTCGTCAGCAAGGACATGTCTCTGATTTTCAACAACGACATGTAGAGTGTACGTGGTATGGGTGTCGCGCTTAGTGCTATCGAGTCGATATTTGCCTTGAGTTCTTTAATCCTTTCCTTATCTTTCACTCCAAAACGCTGTTCCTCGTCGATAATCAGTAACCCTAGATTCTTGAACAAGATGTCTTTCTGAAGGATTCGGTGCGTACCGACAAGAATGTCGACAGATCCGACCGCTAATTGTTTTATGGTTTCTTTTTGCTGTTTTTTGGTAACGATACGCGCCAAGACAGCGGACTTGACTGGAAACGTTCCTAGTCGTTGTACGAGAGTTTCATGATGCTGTTCTGCCAAGATGGTCGTCGGAGCAAGAAAGGCCACCTGCTTGCCGGCCATGACAGCCTTAAAAGCCGCACGCAACGCGATTTCGGTTTTCCCGTATCCGACATCGCCGCACACCAGCCGGTCCATGACCGTGGGGCTTTCCATATCCTGCTTGATGTCTTCTATGCAGCTCAGCTGGTCCTCGGTCTCCTCGAATGGAAATGAAGCTTCGAATTCAAGCTGCCAGTCGGTATCCTTTGGAAATGGAAATCCTTTGCTACTTTTTCTTCTCGCGTACAGCTGGATGAGTCTTGAGGCGAGTTCTTCCGCCGATTTGCGTGCCTTGGCTTTCCGGTTTTCCCATCCGTGGCCTCCGAGGGTGTCGAGTCTGGGTTTGTCGCCTTCGCTACCGATGTAGCGCTGAATGAGGTTTGCCTGCTCGATCGGCACGAACAATACTTCCTCGGACGCATACTGAATCTTAATATAATCGCGTTCCTTACCCGAAACGCTTACCCGATCGATCTTAATAAATTGGCCGATTCCGTAGTTGACGTGTACTACATAGTCTCCTTCATGAAGATCGACAAACGAATCGAGCGGGCTGGTCTGAACCTTATGCAGAGTTTTTGCGATGATTTTGCGCCGTCCGAAAATTTCGTGGTCGCACATGGCGACTACTTTCTCGCTCAAAATCGAAAAACCACCGCTGATCTCGTAGGGAACGATTTCCAAGGATTCAAATTGATTGAGCATCGACGCGAGTCTTCCCCGTTGCAATTCCGTGCCTGCAAATACCGTGATGCGATACCCAATCTTTTCCAGCTGGGTCAGCTCTTCCTTGAGCATCACAAAATTGCCGAAATACGAACGAGGGCCTGAAACATCAAACACGAACGAATCGGCTTTCTGCCCCTTGAGTTCACGCAGTACGGTACATCGCTGCTGATTCTCGAAAAATGCAGGAAAATCAAATAAAAGCTCGTTCGGCTTTGGAGCATCGCGATGTTCAATAAATACTTTTCGGTACAATGAGCGTCCTTCGACCATCAGCGAATTAAACGAAGTCGCAAGACGTTCCTCACCGATAAAAAACCAATAATCGCGTTCGTGAATATATCCATCAATCGACCCGATCGGGATTGTCTCGGATTCTGCAAGGATACGTACCGTGATGCTTCGTACTGTTTGGATTGTATCTTGCTTGATCGGATCAAAAAGCGCGATTCGATCGATACGTTCCCAATCAGCATAGATCCGTACAGGATAATCGTTATCAAACGGAAATATGTCGAAGACTTCACCGTGTATTGAAAATTCACCGGGCATGCTGGTGCTGGGAGAACGGTAATAGCCACCCGAGGCCAACCTGTCGGCCATTTCTGGCGGATCGAATCTATCTCCGTTATGCAACACCAACGCAGTTGACTGAAGTGCGCTATGGCACACGAGCGGGGAAGCGAACGCGCGTAGCGAAGTCACTGCAATCAGTTGCGGCGAATCGATAAGTTCGCCGAGTGCCTTGAGCTGACGATATTCCCGTTCGGTTCCTTCCCAAGGGCTATACAGCTGTTTTCCCCCGGTCGGCAGCAACACATGCTTTGCACCGCAGGTCTGCAGATCTTTCGCTATCTGGTTTGCCGATTCTTCCGTAGGACATACTACCCATACGCGATTCGAAACTTGCTGGGCATATACGGCGATGGCTTGGGCAAGCGGATACCCTTCAAGACCTTCGATATACCACCTTCGAGATGAATCGCGTCTAAAAGCCTTGTAAGCTTCACTCTTTTTCAGATAGGATATAACGCGCGGTCCGATTGTCGTCTGCATAAGCGACCATACCCTACCACAGAGAGGAAACCTATTCAATGGATGCATTCGAAAAGCTTGAAAAACGTGTACGAGAAATGGGGTTGTACGCATGTGAAGCCCAACACGATATTAGGCGCAGTTATAAGGAAGACGGTTCGGTTCTCACCGCTACCGATTTATTTGTCAACTCGTCACTGATCGAGACGATCAGAGAGCTTTTCCCGACCGCGAACCTCGTTACCGAGGAACTCGCAACGGAGTTCAATCCGGACGCACCGTGGAGCTTCGTGGTGGATCCAATCGACGGAACCGATGTCTACAGCCAGGGTTTGCCGAGCTGGGCGATCTCGCTCGGAATTCTTGATTGCAACCTGCAGTGCGTCGGAGGTATGGTATACGCTCCGCGCTGGGGCCTTTCACACGAAAACGGGCTGTTTTTCAGAAAGGATCCCGATTCGCAGGTAACGCTCAACGGTATGCCTTTCGAGCCCGTGAAAGGCAGCAGCGATCCCATGCAGGTTTCGATGTCGAGCGATACTGCACGTTATCTCGATTTTAGCTCGTACGAGGGCAAGCTGCGTTGTTTCGGTTCGAATATCATCCACATGATTTCAATTCTCGTACACCCGAATATCCATGGATCTGTCTCGGTACCATGTTATGCATGGGATATGGCGGGAGCTCACGCACTGCTCCAGTCGTTGGGATTCTCAGTTGAGTACTACGATGGGAGTCCGTTCGTCTACACCCTCGACATGCTTGCACGTCGTCGCCCCTTTAAAACAGTAGTCTTAAGCGGGACTAAACAATCATTACGGGAAATCCGCCGCATGCTCCCCGAAAAACGTTAGATTCGGTCTCTTTCAAAGCAACTTTGCCCGTATCTCATCATACTGGTCGTCAAGCGGAATATCGGATGATATAGTGAGCGCGGATGGAAGGTCTATGCCGAAATACTCGGTCATGCGAAAAAGCAGATGTTTCCGAATCACCACGATAAGCAACGGAAGCCGGTTACTGAGCAATCCGTTTCGAAAACTCGGAGTCAACCCTCCGCCTTCCAACTCGACAGGACCGATTTCATCGAATACAACGACATCCCGTGTCCGAATGCCCTGTCGTGCACAATCGTTAGCCCAATCAAACACCTGTTCGTCTATCCAAAACCTTCCGAAGCGTTTCCACGAGGGATTTTCCCTCGTGGTCATCAGCAGTTTCACAATACCGGTAGACAAATCACCAACGAGATAGTCGTTTTTCTCAACACTAGGAACCGGGACAGTCTGGGCTATGCCGCCTATGGTATAGCCTTCAATGTCAAGTCTCGAGCACACAGCGTTGACCATGGTCGTTTTACCGCTGTTGACATCGCCGGTGATAATGACCAACTGCCTCATCGAAGTTCTCCGTTTCCCAAAAAACTCTGGAGTACCGAGAAAGCTTTCATCGAATCTTCTCTTCTGATGACGAAGGTAAGTTCGTGCATCGTGGATATGATCTCGTTTACATTAATCTGTTCCCATGCAAGCTTGCGTACTGCTTCGTACACTATACCCGGCGTAGACATGAAATCTCCCGAAAACACAAGTGATAAAGCCACAAGATCGCCTGCCTGATGGAGAATCTGCTCGTCAGCAACGAGTTCGTCGACAGTCTGCCGATATTTTTCGCTGATAGACAAGCTCACTTCATGACTCCCGAGGGTTATGTTGAGAAAGTCTCCCTTCGAAGGAGTCACCAACTCATACAGCCTGCCAAGCTTCGCCATCGTGCTGTCGTGACGGATCATGTTGATGTCAAAGATATTAGTCTTCATGACGATTTCGTACTTCAGGTTGTTCGGATGCTGTTCCGATTCTTTTTTCCGCAATTCGTCAGCGTAGCGCCTGATTGCCATGACGATTGCCGAAACTTTTACCTCCTTTCCGTGCAGATGCTGTACGGTCGGCAAAATTGATTGGGCATAATTGCTGTAGCTGAGAATTCCTTGCATCAGCATCTCGTAAAGAAAGGGTGTTCTGTCGATAATTTGTTTCACACAGGTACTGACTGATTCCATATGCACCTCTTACTGTTATAATAATCACATTTTAAAACAATTCACGTCGAAATTGTAACACGACAGGTGAAATTTCACAACATTTGGATTAGGTTGAACAAACTACTTTTCTACCGTAGTGTATATTCATTTTTTATCATTCATTGTAGTCAACCGTTCAATTATATGCTATAGTGGGAATTAGAAAAATTCTGAAGGAGATATTACCATGTTGTGTCCACACTGCGGGCATATGCACGACAAGGTGCTGGAATCTAGGCAAAACAGTAGCGGTTCAACGGTCCGCCGTAGACGGGAATGCCTTGCCTGCGGATACCGCTTCACATCGTACGAAAGAATCGAGGAAAAACCGCTGATGGTGATCAAACGGGACGGCCGCCGCGAGTTGTTCGATATCCGGAAAGTAGAGCGGGGAATTCGAATCACTACCGAAAAGCGTAATATCAGCCAAGAAACTATTGAAGAGATTTTGCAGGGAATCGAAGACGAAGTCCAACTGCTTGCGGGTGCCAAGCGCGAAATATCCTCAGCTGCAATCGGAGAGGCGGCGTTGCGCCAGTTATACAAGGTCGATACCGTCGCGTATGTTCGTTTCGCCTCTGTTTATCGAGCATTCGACAATGTCGATCAGTTCATTGAAGAAATTGAGCGCATCACGCACAACATGGAATAACGAGCTATCTTGCGTCGAACCATTTCCCGGTCAAAGATTGCTCGATGCGATCATTCAGGTGTTCGGGTTTTAGTATCTCGTTAACGCAATCCAGACAAAAATTATCAGTCATTCCCGCAACGTAGTCGAGTACGATACGCTGTGAGTTTCCTTCTCTCTCGTGATAAATCGGCAGCATCTCAACCAGATGGTGGTAGAATCCGGCAGCCAGCATATTCCGCTCCTCGACGTAGCACCGTTCTTCAAGACCATAGGTGTCCAGCATGTGCTGCAGATAGTCGACAATCAAATGCAGCAGCCGGCTGAAGTACCTGCTGTAGCCTTCGAGCAGCGGAGAAAGATAAATGTTACGGTAGTTAAATTCTTTCATGACGACGACTGCTTCGAAGATTTTGTGCGAAAAAGAGATTCCGTCTTTCGGGTTCGAGTGATCTACGATATCGTTGACCAAGGTATTGATAATTTCTCCGTTGCGACGTCCGAGACGCTCTGCAACGATATCGGGTAGCGAATCGGCTTCGATGATTGCCAGTCTGCACGCATCTTCGAAATCCCTGCCCAGATAGGCGACTTGGTCGGAGAAACGTACGACTGCCGCTTCCCATGTTGCAGGAAATCGATCACGCGAAGAATCCAATTCGGTCAAGTCTCTCGTTACTGGATCGATGGTAATGCTTTGCCGAAATGTTTCGCCGTTGTGGCTGACGATACCGTCTCGTACTGCATAGGTTAGATTCAAACCTCTTCCGTGATCGGCCAAAAAATCGACGATACGCAGCGAATTTAACTCATGTTGGAACTCGCCCAATCCTTGTTCTTGCATCATGGCGTCGATGATTTTCTCACCGGTATGCCCGAACGGCGTGTGGCCGAGATCATGTCCCATCCCGATAGCCCACGCCAATTCCGTGTTCAAGCCCAATCCGCGACAGATGGCCGTAGCAATTGAGGCGACATGCAGCACATGCTCCATTCTCGTACATATATGATCGTTGCTCGGTGCAAAAAATACCTGGGTCTTATGCTTGAGACGTCTGAACGGCGAGCTGTGGATGATGGCAGTCGTGTCTCGGTAATAAGCACCCCGGATATCCTGAACCCGCTCGACCATGCGCTTTTGCATTTCCTGTTCGCTCAAACCATTTTTCAAAACCGGAGTCTGCGCCATAGCGACCTCCTTCCCTAACGCTTTCCTACATGGTATCATGGTTGAAAACGGTTTACCATTGGGCAAGGAAGCGTTTTATGTCGATGCTGCTGGTTGCGATTAGTACCACACTCCTCTGTTTTCTCTCATGCACCGCATGCCTGCGCTTCATATTCAGCCGACAAGGATGGTTCTGGATACTGCCGTTCCTTATCTCCGCAATCTTTCTCTTTATCAGCATCGATCCGCTGATTGCGGTAATTACTTCAACGATTACCGGTTCTTATTACATCGAAATCAGTCCCGACCGCAGTGTTCGAGAAATAGTACCATTGATCATCGTTATGCTCTGGTACACGATGATCATTGCATTTCGTTATGCACTGAAGGCTGTTGTTCCGGTAAACCAACATCTTATCGATACGAGGAAAAATCTGCACGAAGCCCGCTATCTGGAACGCCTCGAGCGGCGTGCTCTTCGGAGAAAAACGGAAACGCTTATCGATAAAGCCTATCGAACAACCCAGGATCAGACCGGAACGGTGTATCCTCCCGAGTGGATTGCCCGTTTTGACGAATAGCGGTACGCACTATGAGTATCATCTTTATCACAGGCATCAAGCATAGCGGCAAAAGCGTACTCAGTTCGCATGCAGCCGCACTCTGTATGAAACACACGAGCACGTTTCGATTCGATACTGATGAAATCATTCTGGATTCGTTTGGGAATCATGCGACTATTCGGGCTATTTACCAGCACGAAGGGAAAGACCGCTTCATGGCTCTTGAATTTGAAGCGCTGCAACGAATCGTTCAAAGCGGTGAAGGCCGACTGGCAAAAAACGATAAAGCGATTGTGCTCGTCGCGACCGGCGGGGGTATTTGCGACAACCGAAACGCCATTCGCTTCATGCACCGTGAGGGCAAGATCGTCTATCTTCGTCAAGACGAATCCGTTTTGTACGAGCGTATCGAAAAAAGCGGCATACCACCATTTTTGCAGGGAGGCGATCCTCGTTCGAATTTTCACCGGCTCTTTGAGCAACGAGACTCGGCTTATAGCGAAATGGCCGATTATGTGGTACAATTAATAGATTTGGAATCGATAGAACACAATGCAGCATTATTATTTGATACGATACTTCATATCGTCGAGGAGACATGATGGGTCCTAACAGTTTCGGTTCGTCATTGACCATAACCACCTTCGGAGAGTCACACGGACCTGCCATCGGAGTCGTCATCGACGGCCTGGAAAGTGGCTTTGAAATCGATGTAAAAGAACTCGCCTATCAGATGAGCCGTCGCCGTCCGGGTGGAAATCCATTGGGGACCACACGCGATGAAACCGATGAGCCAACCATCCTTTCCGGTTTGTTCGAGGGGAAGACCACCGGTACTCCGTTGACGATAGTCATTGCAAATGCGAATCAGCGTTCTTCCGATTATTCTCATATCGCCGAGATTTTCAGACCCGGTCATGCGGACTACACGTGGCATGCAAAATTCGGCAATCGGGACTGGCGTGGTGGCGGTCGTTCTAGCGGACGCGAAACTGCAGCTAGACTGGCAGCAGGTGCCATTGCCATGCAGATCCTTCGCTCAAAGGGAATTATGATAACCGCCTACTGCATCCAAATCGGAAATGTCGTAGCCCAAAAACGAGATTTTTCCATAATTGCCAGCAATCCGATACATTGTCCTGATGCAGAAGCCGCCGTTGAGATGCAACGCCTGATCGAAGCGGTTCGCGCCGAGAAGGACAGTATCGGAGGCATTGTCGAATGTACGGTAACCGGCTTGAGTGCAGGTTTGGGGGAACCCGTATTCGACAAGCTTGACGCAATGCTGGCTCATGCAATCGTTTCGATAGGAGCGATAAAGGGTATCGAGTTCGGTACGGGGTTCAAGGCAGCTCAGTTAAGAGGTTCGCAACATAACGATCCTATCGGGACCGATACGCATGCAGGGGGCATCAACGGCGGTATCTCGAATGGGCAGCCCGTAGTTTTCAGAGCAGTCGTGAAACCGACGGCGTCGATCGGACTGCCGCAACGAGTGGTAGATGTCGAAGGAATCGAGCGAACCGTAACCATCGAAGGCCGGCACGACAGCTGCATATGTCCCAGAGTGGTTCCGGTCATAGAAGCCATGACGGCCATCACGTTGCTCGACGCTTGGTATAGATGGAACACAAGACATGCCAGATAAACCGTTGATTGTTCAAAGCGACATGACATTGCTTCTCGATGTCCACAGTCCGGATGCAGAATCCGCCCGTAACGATTTGATAGCCTTTGCAGAATTAATCAAATCACCGGAGCACGTACATACCTTTGCAATCACCTCAATTTCCCTTTGGAATGCTGCTACCGTTGGTATCGGGCCCGAAGAGGTGCTTGAAAGACTCATCCGATGGTCACGGTTTTCAATTCCGGATAACGTGGCATTTTTCGTAAAGGACATCGCAGGAAGGTTCGGTTTAGTGGTTCTAAGAGAAGTCGAGGAACATGCGTCCTCGTATCTGCTGACGATTGAGTCCGAACGTGCAGAGCGCGAGATTCTGGCGCGAAAACATATCAAAGAGATGCTCACCCGCTGTGACCGGGGCTATCTGGTTTCCATCTACAACCGAGGCGAATTGAAGCTGCAACTCATAAAGCTGGGCTATCCGGTCGACGATCGCGTGCCGTTAGAACGTGGAATACCCGTCCCGATGAATTTCAAGCAACTTACCGGTAAAGGGAATTCATTTTTCTTACGCGATTACCAAAAGTCGGCAGCAGATTCGATACTCGGAGACGGCGGGCCCGGCAGCGGATACGGAGTAATCGTCCTGCCGTGCGGATCGGGAAAAACGGTGGTAGGCATGGAAATCATGAGGAGACTCGCCACCAGGACTCTGATTCTCACTACCAACGTCGCGGCTGTCCACCAATGGATCGGGGAACTAGTCGATAAGCTGGATCTCGATCAGTCACACATCGGAGAATATTCGGGATCAAAAAAAGAAATCTGTCCCGTAACGGTCTGTACCTATCAGGTGTTGACCTGGCGAGCGTCCAAAGAAGACGATTTTGTACATATGAGCATGTTGAAAGAGGGGAAATGGGGACTCATTATCTATGATGAAGTGCATATGCTTCCCGCACCGGTATTCAAGATAACTGCGGAATTACAAGCAGTCCACCGCGTAGGGTTGACTGCTACGCTGATTCGCGAAGACCACCGGGAAGATGAAGTATTTTCCCTTGTCGGACCCAAACGTTTCGATATCCCATGGAGCCAGCTCGAGAGCCAGGGGTGGATTGCCGAGGCTCAATGTGTCGAAATCAGAGTTCCGCTTCCCCGTGCCCTCGAAATCCCGTATGCATTGGGCACTAAACGCGAAAAGTACCGGATTGCTTCGGAAAATCCCGAGAAAATCCCTATTGTCAAGCAGCTTATAGAAAACCACTCAGGCGAATATATTTTAGTCATCGGCCAATATCTCGACCAGTTGAAAGAAATTGCGGAAGAAATCAAAGCTCCTTTGATAACCGGTGCAACCGGTAATGCGAAACGAGACGAATTATATGCAGCCTTCAGAGCGAAAAAAGAGCGAATCCTCGTAGTATCGAAAGTTGCAAATTTTGCAATCGACCTACCCGATGCTTCGGTGGCAATCCAGGTTTCGGGAACCTTCGGCTCGAGGCAGGAAGAAGCCCAGCGGCTCGGGAGGATACTACGGCCGAAAGAAACCGAGTCCCACTTTTATTCTTTGGTCACCAGGTACTCGTCAGAAGAGGAGTTTGCCGCCAATAGGCAAAAATTCCTCATCGAACAAGGGTATTCGTATCATGTGGAGGTATGGGAATGAACGAGCTTGACTCACAAGCTCTTTGGGAGCGGTCGCTGGCGACATTGTCCGACGCTGTGTTTTTAACGATTATGCGTAATTATCTCGGGAACATTCCAACTCCGTTTCACAAGCCTCAGTTGATCAAACGACTTACCACGCTGTTTTCTAACGATGAGTTTCTCAATCGTCTTTTTTCAGTAATTTCCCCTCAAGATGTGAAAATCCTAAGTGCTGCTTCAATTTTGGAGGCTGCGACGCAGGATCAGCTCTGTACGTTATTTTTACACGACCTTCCGTATCTCCAAGTACAGCAAAACATAGTCAACCTTGAAGAACGGCTGCTGCTCATCCCCCACCCCGAAAGCTCGCAAAACAGCAGTCTGCTCATGGTAAATCCAATGTTATCAAAACGGTTGCGCGAACAGGGCTGTTTTTCACTTCGTGCCTTGCTCGGACCGCAGGCGGAACGCGCCGGCAGCGTACATTTTTCGATTCCTTTCGATCGCCGTATTGTAAGAGCTTTACTGAGTATACACGTGCATGAACGGGTCCCCGTAGCTGAACGAGGACAGAGATTTTTCCGATCTCAAAACATCTCTTCGATATTCAGTGCATATAATCAGGAGAGCATAGCAAAATATCTACCGATGCTAGAACGCATGCTTATTCGCAATGGTGTAGTTCGAGAAATCGGCAAAGAGATGTGCATTCATTTTCAAACCAGCAAGGAATTTCTAGAGCTCTCTCAGCATAAACTGCGTCTGTTTATACTTTGCGAGCTTGCTCAAGAAATGTTGCTCTTCAAAATGAACCAGAACGATCACGATTCCCTCTCACACTTCTTTACTTCGTTTAGTGTGTTGGCCACGTGTCTCGATACGATATCGGACCAGGCTCTCTATAAAATCATCTACATCTCGGCTGCAAAATACAATCTGCAGGTTCAGCGCTATCACGACCTGATCGATCTGCTGACATCCGCAGGCATTCTGTCCGTACCGGTTCAAGACGGACAAACGCGCGTCTGTTCGACAATTTTGCTCGAAGAGACTGATAGCACAGAAAGTCACATGGATTTTTCTTGTACGATTGATAGCGACTTTACCATCACGTTTTCAGGCGAACCAGTGTTAGATAACGGCCTAGACATCATCCATATGATTGCAAAGGTGGAAAAAATCGATACGGTCTGCACCTATCGCTTCAGCAGAGAATCATTCAGGCAAGCAATCGATCATGGATTTTCAATCAAGACTGCTACAGAATTTTTAGAATCGCTCAGTTCGCAACCGTTACCCGTTAGTTTGCGCAATTTGTTGCGACACTGGGGAGACGAATCCAATTCTGTGAGGATATATGACGGGATTACCGTCTGCGTAGACGAGAGGATAGCCCGTCTCATCGATGCACTTCCCTCGCTAGAACCGTACAAAATCGCCGTAATCGTACCCGGGATTTATTTATTTACCCGAAAGAACGAGGGAATATGGCGGTCTATTCTATCCGAAGCAGCTGCAGTACTGCTCGGACAGAGTATTTCCGAAGAGACAATCACGTCCGTCAATACCGGTAACATGCGATCAATTCAAATCACTTATCCCGATATCAGGCCTTTACGCCAAAATTATCAAGCGCTTATGCAGGTTGACGAGCCGAATCGCCCGACGAGCAGTGCATTCGTCGAAGATCTTCATAAACGGGCATTATCCCTGAAAATCAGCAAATACGATCTTGAAGAGCTGCACGCAAAAATCGACAAGCATTTGATTCTTACGCCCCAACAAATCGTAGAACCGACTGTCCGTAGCGGACCGATGAGCGCCAGCGGATTCGACGTACAGGGAAAATTAAACCTCATCAGAAGTGCCGTTGCATCCACGAGCGAGATTCTCGAACTGCATATTGTAGACGACGATGGATTGATTCAGAAGATGATGGTCGAAGCAAAAGAACTAATCGGGAATAATCGTGATTACACATTACGTGTTGCAGTACTGCCGGAGCGGTTGGAAAAAGTCATTCAAGCCGATAAGATATTTCTCGTTCGAAAGCTTCGCCGATCGATATTCTTCTAGGCCAAAACGAAAATTACCAAAACAATGAGTAAAAGCATTCAAAAACTTCAAATGAAATACGAACGCTATGTCTTCTACTTCATGATTCAGTATTGCTTCGATAGATTTCTACCCGTTTCGGATAATGATAACCGGTGAAAGCTTCGAACTGGAGATATCCTTGCCTTAGCAGCATATCCATTCCGAGCAACAACCTGCAACCGGCGGCTCCGGCACGCGTGACAAAGCGAGTATAGGGTGGTTTATAAATCAGTTCGTATGCGATTTCCTTACCGCTGAAGGTGAATTCGGGAACCGGATCTCCATCATCATCAGGACTCATGCCTACCGGTGTGGTCTGAACCACCAGGTCGACGCCTTCATAACGCGAGGCATGTTCGAGCGCATCAAACGCTGACATGGTTTCTTCTGCCAGTTTGCGTGCCTTTTCGATATCCCTGTTCACGATTGTTACTTTACAACCGTGATTCCGCAATGCCCACACCACCGATCTTGCAGCCCCGCCGGATCCGATGACCAATGCGGTCTGAACACGAGCCGATTCTATTTCGGGCAACAGCGGTTCGATGAATCCGTAATAATCGGTATTGGTCCCGGACCAGAGGTTTTTTGAACGTACGACCGTGTTGCAACTACCTATCTGCTTAACCTCGCGAGTGATTTTCCCCAGGTACGGCAAGACGGCCTGTTTGTGGGGAACGGTAACTGAAAACCCCGTTATCTTCAGGGTCTCGGCGAGGATGAAAAAGGATCTGACCGAATCGACTAAAAACGGTACGTATACCGCATTGAAGTTTATCCCTTGGAATCCTGGATTGTGGATATGCGGTGACAGCGTATGCATGACGGGATTTCCGATAATTCCGAATATTCTCGTTCTTTCATCGATTGAATCGGCCCGGTAAAGCATTTTCATCGTCCGAGCGTCGATTTGTCCGGGAGCAATCGCCGTATCGCTGCAATAGGTCAGCATCGAGCCCATTCGTTTGTACAAAATTCTCGTGGGGACTCCCATCAAACCCATACCGAGCACGATCTTCTGTTCTACACTCGCTAATTCCTGTTCGATTCTGAATAGGGTTATCAAGTCGATGACTGTTTTCGGAGTTACCGCCAATTTCGGTATTTCGTGACGCTCCGCAATTCTCGATGCTCGATGATAGATATCGTTCGGCATTCCGTTAAAATCGTGGAACGAACGGATAATCTTGATTCCCCGTTCGGTAAGATTCTGCTCGAATGGAAGTCTTCTAATATCATCCTCAAGATCTACATAAGCGAAATTACCTTTGCTCAACTGTTCCAGCAGAAGAAAACGGGACCGTTCGGATTGGTTATAGGAGCCACCGTCGGAAACTCTCCTGCACGTAAGGATAACGGGAACCTCAACTTTGTCCGGAACATCGACTGCAGACAGTCGCTGTGACTCTTGTAGTAAATCGACTCTCAACTCGACAAGATCGACATAGGCTTTTTGTGTTTCAAATTGTGCGAGGTCCTCTTCGATTGTGCTTCCAGTCAGTACCAAACAAATCATGAGGATCCTCCCAGTTCCGGCACCGGTTGCATCCCGGTGATTCGTTGTGTTACCATCCATCATATCCATAACCACGTGAATCTTCAACTCCTGTGCAACAGAGGAATATATGGCGACGCTTCAGGTAAAAGAGATAAATCTCTCGTACGGCGAACGAGATCTATTGAAAAATGTCTCATGCACGATGGACAGCTTGACACGGGCGGCACTTGCCGGCTCCAACGGTTCGGGCAAATCAACGCTGATGAAGATTATCAGTGGGAATATCACGTGCGACAGCGGAGAAATTGCAGCTACCAAAGGAATCAGAATCACATACCTGCCGCAATCCGAAATCGTATTATCGGATCGGACGGTATTCGAAGAGGTAGAAACGGCATTTTCCCGTTTTAATCCGATATTGGACGAAATTGCCATATTGGAAAACCGTCTGGCCGACTCTAACGAACAGGCCAATACTGATTCGATGCTCATTCGGTTGCACGAGCTGCAGGAAGAATTGCTTGAATCGGTCTACTGGCAGCGAGTTGCGGTTATCGAGCAGATTCTGACAGGACTTGGTTTTTCTGTTGCCGACTTCAACAGAACATGCGGACAATTCAGCGGAGGATGGCAAATGCGTATTGCTTTGGCTAAGGTACTGGCCGAAGACCCCGACATCATGCTGCTCGACGAACCGACGAACTACCTGGATATCGAAGCCCGTATCTGGTTAAAAAACTATCTTGGCCAGTATGACGGAGGATTGATGATCGTATCACACGATCAGTCGTTTCTCGATGAAACCGTCAACGAGGTATACGAACTTTTCAACGGCAAGCTGACCCGTTACGGCGGAAACTACAGTTTCTATCTGAACCAGCGCGAGATGGAGATCAAACAACTTGAAGAAGCGTATCGGCTCACATTACAGAAACGAGAAAAAACCGAACAATTCGTTGAACGGTTCAGGTATAAGGCAACGAAAGCAAAGCAGGTTCAGAGCCGTATCAAACAACTCGAAAAACTAGAACCGGTACAGTTGCCCGCCCATCTCCGTTCGCTTTCGTTTTCCTTTCCGAATGCACCACATTGCGGAAACATCGTGACTTCAATCGAACATCTCGAGAAACGGTATGACGAACACGTAATATTTGATGATTTTTCAATCGTTGTAAACAAAGGCGATCGACTTGCGGTAACGGGACGCAACGGTGCCGGGAAGTCAACATTGCTGCGTCTTATTGCAGCAATAGACACTGATTATCGTGGAACCATTGCGTTGGGGTCTCAGGTAAAAATCGGTTATTTTGCCCAGGATGTCGAGCATACCCTAGAAAAATCGCGTACAGTACTTGAAGAAGCCGAATCGGTTGCATCCACGGCTGATATACCGAAATTGCGATCGATGCTCGGCTCGTTTTTATTTACCGATGACGATGTCTTCAAACGTGTCGGAATTCTCAGCGGAGGCGAACGAAGCCGTCTCGCATTGCTGAAAATCCTATTACAGCCGGCAAACCTGCTGATTCTGGATGAACCAACCAACCACCTCGACATCAACGCAAAAAAAATGCTTCTTGACGCGTTGAAATCTTACGACGGAACCGTGGTCTTTGTTTCTCACGATTCACATTTCATTAAGCACCTTGCCACCAGAATACTGTATCTCAACGAAGGAAACGTTCCCGAACTATTCGAGGGAGACTACGAATATTTCTCATGGAAGCTTGAGCAAAAGGAACAATTCGAACGAATAAGGCCGCGTGCGAAAGAAGATGCAACGCTACAGCCGGTCAAGGTACAAACAACCGACCGCAGAGAGGCCAACCGGCAAAAAAACCGGCTGCGCAATCTAAAAATCCAATCACAGGAACTATTGGAACAAACAGAAGCGGTCGAACGTCAGATTTCATGTATCAATGCACAGATGGCCTTACCGGAAAATTACAGCGATAACGAAAAAATCACTACGCTCGTAAAATCCTTGAAAGAACATGAACTACTGCACGAAAGCCTATCTCAGCAATGGTTCAGTCTGCATGAGGAAATCGAATCGCTGGAGGGTGCGCATGCCGTTTAACATACCGCCGATAGATAGATCGCTATCTCGATTACTCCCGGTTGTCGTACTCGCTTCGCAATCTAAAGCGAGAAGAGAATTGCTTGCAGAACGAGGTTGTCGAGTCATAGTTTCTCCCACATTCGGCGACGAGTCGATTCAAGACGATCATCCTGCGCGTACCGTCGAACAATTGGCCATGCGAAAACTAGAACTGTATCTTGCAACTGCAAAACAGATCGCGTATCCAGTGCTTGCAGCGGATACGCTCATTTATTTTCAAGGTCGATTCATCGGTAAAAGCCGCGACAGGAACGAAGCGTTCGCACATCTATCCCGCTTTTCAGCGACCAGCCACGAAGTATACAGCGGATTCGCATTGTATCATCCTGCACTTCGGGAAACGATGCATGGCTTCGATAAAGCGCAAGTTGAATTCGAGCAGCTTGACGACTTGTCCATCAATCGGTATCTCGATACGGGAGAATGGGAACATGCTGCAGGTTCGTACCGCATCCAGCAAGCTGGCAAATCACTGGTAAAATCTATTATCGGCGACTATTGCACGGTGGTAGGCTTGCCAATACAAACGATTTTTGGCATACTTGGACGACTGGTACTGCCCGTGGGGCAGACCTGAATATCCACCTTACGGTGAGAAATAGCGAAGGGGGCGAATCGTAATCCGGAACGCAATGCGCTCCGTCAGTTCGCCACAGGAGGAAGTGTGTCCGTTGTTACTATGAAAAGCCTGCTTGAATCAGGCGTACATTTTGGTCATCAGACCAAACGTTGGAATCCCAACATGGCCCGTTTTATCTTCTCTGAACGAAACGGGATTCACATCATCGACCTACAGAAGACAAGCGCGTGCATCGTCGAGGCGTACGACGCGGTCAGAGCCCAAGTAAAACAGGGCAAGTCGATTTTATTCGTAGGTACTAAGAAACAGGCTCAGCAAACCATCGAGACCGAAGCGAAGCGCTGCGGCATGCCGTTTGTCAACAATCGGTGGCTCGGGGGCATGCTCACCAACTTCACTACCATTAAGAAGTCGGTTGCCCGTCTGAAGAAGCTTGAGAAAGAAGAGGTCGACGGTACCTACGCAAGCTACACGAAGAAAGAAATCGCACAGCATGCAAAAGAAAAGGTCAAGCTTGAGAAGAACCTGGGCGGTATCAAAGAGATGAAAGACCTCCCTGGTGCCATTTTCGTAATCGATACGAAAAAAGAGGCAATTGCCGTAGCCGAAGCAAGAAGATTGTCAATACCCGTCATTGCAGTTGTAGATACGAACTGTGATCCAACCGGTATCGACTATCCAATTCCGGGAAACGACGATGCCATCCGCGCCATCAGTCTTTTTGTAGAAATCATTGCAAACGCAGTACTCGATGCCGATAAAGAAGTCGGAATCGAGATTATCGAAACCCTTCCGGAGAACGAGGAAGCAAACGCCGTATCGAAATCCGAAGAGAAGGAAATCGTCTACAGCACCGATGAAGAAGAACCCGATTATACTAATTTTGAGTTTGATCCGACGGTGGAGAAAAAAGATGAAGAAGAAGAAGTCTCTCCCGTTAAGGCTGTCAAGGTTACTGCCGGTGGCATAGAAGTCGATGAAGAGATTTTGTACAAAGACTGAGAAAGGAGTCAAGTTATGGAAATTACAGCCGATATCGTAAAGAAACTTCGTGATGCTACTGGCGCTGGCATGATGGATTGCAAGAAAGCGCTGGTCAAGGCTGAAGGAGACTTCGCCCAAGCAGAAAAACTTTTGAAAGAGATGGGCTTGGCCGCAGTTGCAAAACGCAGCGGACGCGCTACCAATAACGGGTGTGCGTTTGTGAAAAAGAGCGCTGCTAAGGCAGTGATGCTTGAGCTCGTGTGCGAGACCGACTTTGTAGCACGCAACGAAGACTTCATTGCTTTAGGCAACCAGCTGTGCCAGGATGTGCTCGATCACGGGTATACCGAAATTGTTCCTGAGCTCGAATTGAAGGTCAAGGAACTTATGGCCACTATTAAAGAGAACATGGCGCTCAGACGTTTTCATGTCTTCGATGTCCCTTCGAATGGGTACGTCTCGCACTATATTCACGGTGAAGGCACGATGGGAACCGTCGTAGTATTGCAAGCCGAGGATCCCAGTGTATTTAAGAACGAGCAAGTCGTCGCATTTGCAAACGACTTGGCGTTGCATGTCGCAGCTTTCAACCCGCTCTATTTGAGCAGCAAGCATGTCGACGAGGCGTATCTCAAGGAACAGACGGAGATTTTCACTGCGCAGACGCTGTCTCTCGGTAAGCCGGAAAAAGTCGTTGCCGGAATCGTGCAGGGGAAGATGAATAAGCATTTGAGTGAAGTATGCTTTTTACAGCAGCCGTTCGTAAAAGACGACTCCCAGTCTGTCGAAAAGGTTATGCAAGCCCTTTCCAAGGAAGTGGGTTCGAACCTGTCGATCGGTTCGTATCTATGCTATAAAGTAGGCGTTGAAGACTAAAGTTTCGAATTGCCGCTCACTTCGGTGGGCGGCTTGTCTTTGGAGGTGTATATGCAGACAGTTTTGGACAATTGCGAATCGAAAATGCGTAAGAGCATCGCTGCGCTTGGTAATGAATACAATGCGCTGCGAACGGGAAGAGCGACAGCCGCCCTGTTTGACAAAATCAAGGTGGAATATTACGGCCAGGAGACTCCCCTTTCCCAAGTCGCGAGCATTTCCGTTCCGGAAGCCCGGCTTGTCGTAATCCAGCCGTGGGATAAGACACTATTGTCTCCGATTGAGAAAGCTATCCTCAAGTCAGAATTGTCGCTCAATCCAAATAATGATGGAAAACTTCTACGCATCAATTTCCCGCCGTTGACCGAACAGCGACGCAAGGATCTTGCGAAAAATGCAAAGAATATCGCCGAACAAAGCCGGGTCGCCATTAGGAATATCCGGCGTGAAGCGATGGATGAAATAAAGAAGCTTCAAAAATCGGGAGACATTTCCGAAGATCAACAGAAAGAAGCGGAAACAAAAACACAAAAAATGACCGATTCCTTTATTGCGCAAATTAACACGTTGGCATCTGAAAAGGAAAAGGAAATTATGGAAATCTGATGGATACATCCAAAGAGCCATCCTCAACGTCGAACGACTATGATGTGCTCCCGCGTCACGTGGGCATCATCATGGACGGAAACGGACGTTGGGCGACCAAACGTTCATTACCAAGGACCGCGGGACACTGGGAAGGATTAAAGGCTGCCAAACGCGTGACGCTTGAAGCGTCGGTTATCGGTATCCCCTACATCACCTTTTATGCCTTTTCCACAGAAAACTGGAAGCGTTCTACCCAGGAGGTGGCCTACATCATGGATCTGCTGGCCACAAGGCTCTTCGGCGAACTCGATTTCTACACAAAACATAACATACGCGTTCTGACGCGAGGAGATCTTTCAAAACTGTCGGAACCAGCAAGAGCGGCAATCGAGGCAACCGAGCGTGCAACTCGTGAATTCACAGGAACCTGTGTAATTATCGCAGTTAATCACGGCGGTCAGGATGAAATCGTCAGAGCCGTCAACCGCTGGCTGGCGGTGCGCACTTCGCAGGAACCTTGTACGCTCGAAACCATTAGAACATATTGCGACTTGCCACAAGTCCCTCCGGTGGATCTAATCGTCAGACCCGGCTGCGAGAAGCGCCTGAGCAACTTCCTGTTGTGGGATTCAGCCTATGCCGAGCTTATCTTTTATGATACACTCTGGCCTGATTGGGGGCCGAAGCATTTGCGTTTAGCTTTAGACGAGTACGCCAAACGGGCCCGCCGTTTTGGAGGTGTTCCCACATGACCAGTCTCGTAAAGCGCGTTCTGCTGACATTCACCATGGTCCCCGCGCTCTTTGCA
>JAAYDK010000316.1 GCA_012729295.1 Spirochaetales bacterium
CTTAACGTAACGTAAAGGTGTATCTTCAGCATATGAGCAAAAAAGAGAACGTGATGACCATACAAGAAGTATCAAGATTAACGGGGCTCACGATGCGGACGCTACGCTGGTACGACAAGCTACAGCTTGTTATTCCCGATCATGATCCGTGTAGCGATTATCGTATATATCGCAGCCGGCATCTGAAGACTCTTCAGCAAGTCCTCTTCTTTAGGGAAATCGGGTTTTCTCTCGCTCAGATCAAAGAGATACTAAAAAATCCGCATTTTGATCGTAGAAAGGCATTGGAAACGCAACTGAAAGCACTCAGACAAAAAAAGCAGAAGATGGACGAGATGATCCATACCCTGTCATTAACACTCGATGAAGAGAAAGGAATTTATAACATGAAGGACAACGAACGATTTAAAGGATTTGATTTTTCCTATAATCCATACGAGGCAGAGGCACGCAGTATGTGGGGAGACAAGAAAGTAAACGAGGCCAATGAACGACTGCAGTCAATGAACAATAGACAAAAAGAAGATTTTGCTGCTTCGATGGATACGCTATTTACCGAACTCGCCGCTATCCGGGAAATGGACAGCTCATCTCGAATTGCTCAGGATAAGATCAAGGTGTGGTATGAATTGTTAAACAGGATGGGAACCTATACTCCCGAGATGTTTGCAAATCTGGGAAACATGTATGTCGATATGCCTGAATTTACCAAAAATATCGACCGCTACGGCGAGGGGCTTGCCCGCTTCATGCGCGATGCAATGTTGGCCTTTGCCAAGCAGATTTAGTAGATTAATACCATGGAACTGATTAAAAAACTCAATTATCGCGAACAATCGGGGATGTGGGTACACCAAGAGCCGCAAGACTTATCCCAGACATTCAAAGAACTCCAAAAAGAGGTCCCACTTCATGCTGTTCAAGGTGACGATCTAGATATCCCGTTTCTCTTGATATTCGTCTATGACAGAGAAAATCTCAAAACCGTGATACGTCAGTACACAAGACAGATAAAGCGTGCCGATATTCTCTGGTTTGCATATCCGAAAAAATCTTCAAAACTTTATCATTCGGATATCAACCGGGATGCCGGCTGGGAACCGCTGGGAAAGCTCGGTTTTGAACCGGTAAGGCAGGTCGCGTTGAACGAACATTGGTCCGCGCTACGGTTCAGAGCAGTTTCCGAAATAAAGAAACTGACTAGACGAACCTCGATGCTTCTTAGTGAAGAAGCAAAGAATCGCTTGAAAAATCGCTAGACGAAGATTAATGCTGTGGATGCGCTGCTTCGGCAGGGCGACCATCCGATAGAAATCTGCTCAATAACAGTTCGGTCTTCTGCAGTCTTTCTTGGGTCAATGCGGTGATAAATAAAAATAATCCCGCTTGACCCGTAATATAACCGGCAACCAGATATATGACTGCATTGATCATCGCTTTCAGATCAGGAATTACCTGCTTCCCTTTTGGTAGCAATATGATGCCGACAACGAGACACACGATACATAACCCGAGTAGCACCAGACCTATTATTTTCATCATTGTCTGTCTCCAAAACCATATTTCTTTTCTCCATGGTAGCATAAGTGTGAGAAACCGAAAGTAATTTCTTCTACTCGAGCATTCAGATTGATTTCGATTTTCATATCCTACATATCGTGTAATTTATCACTTTATGAGCAAATTAGTAATTTACTCCTCATTCAATTAGTCATAAATTGCACTTGAGCGAAAGCATCGAA
The DNA here is from genome assembly GCA_012729295.1 of Spirochaetales bacterium. Taxonomy (GTDB): domain Bacteria; phylum Spirochaetota; class Spirochaetia; order Sphaerochaetales; family Sphaerochaetaceae; genus JAAYDK01. The sequence goes on from JAAYDK010000316.1 coordinate 1,743, forward strand.
AATCCTACGCTTTTACCATGGGGCAGGTCTGTCCCTCAGGGGGATAATCATGGCAAAGAAAATCGCTTATATCGTTCTTATGGTGGTGTTGCTGTTATTCATGGGATGCCCTGAGCCTCCCCAGATTTTTTCTATCACCTACCACAACCTCGAGGGCGCAACCGATCATCCAAATAATCCGACAGATTATAACGAAGAATCTTCTACCATCCAACTCGCAGATCCGACAAAGAACGGTTATACATTCGGCGGATGGTTCGCGTCTGAAGACTTGTCCGGAACTGCCGTGACAGAAATCCCCCAGGGAAGTACCGGCAACAAGCATTTCTATGCGAAATGGACGGCGAATACCTATACGGTGTCCTTCGATGTACAAGGAGGATCTGCGGTCGATCCTACTACACTCTATGTAGTGTTTGATCAAGCGTACGGAACATTACCTGTAACAGTTAAAGACGGCTATGCATACGAATGGAACACCACAGCAAACGGAACCGGTACTGAAGTAGACGCCGATTCAATCGTAGCCATTGCATCCAACCATACGCTGTACGCAGTATGGAATCCAATAGAGTACTCCATCACATACAATCTCGACAGTGGAGAAAACAATATAAATAATCCGACTGCCTATACGGTTGAATCGAATACGATTACATTCGCAGATCCAACGAAAACGGGTTATACATTCAACGGCTGGTACGAAGACGCCCAATTTACCACCAAGGTCGAGACCGTCGCCACAGGTTCTACCGGCAATAGGACGGTATTCGCCAAATGGACGATCAACGAGTATTCGATCACATTTGATAAGAACGGCGGTACCGGGACGATGGACGACCAGGTTGTCACCTATAACGCTAGTGTAACCTTGACAGCCAATGCCTTTACCAGAAACGGTTATACCTTCGGAGGATGGGCACTTAGTGCCGCAGGCTCTGTAGAGTATGCAGACCAAGAGTCCTACACGATGGGCGCACAGAACGTAACGCTATATGCAATCTGGAATCCGATAGAGTACACCATCACCTATAATCTGTACGAAGGAACGAATGATTACGATAATCCCGTAACCTACACGATTGAATCAAATACGATTACCTTCGCAGATCCGACAAAAACGGGATACACCTTCGGCGGCTGGTATCTCGAAGATCAGTTCACAACTGAAATCGAAACGATTGCACAAGGGTCTACAGGTAACAAAACGGTATTTGCCAAATGGACGGCCAATTCGTACACGGTCATCCTTGACAAGCAGGGAGGGACCGGAGGTTCCGATCAAGTCGAGCCTACCTTCGACGCCGCCATGCCTGACGGTGCACTAGCTCCAACAAGAACAGGATATGATTTTGGAGGGTACTATAGTTCTCCCGACGGAGAAGGAGAACAGTATTATACGGCTGACATGGTCAGCGCCGACACATGGACCACTGCAGAGAACTCAACGATTTATGCAAAATGGACTGCAAAATCCTATATCGTGACACTGGATTTCCAGGAAGGCACCGGCGGTACATCATCGGTAATCGCCTACTATGACCAATACGTTCCGGCTGCAACGCCACCTATGAGAACCGGGTATACGTTCAACGGATACTTCAGTCAGGTAAACGGAGGCGGGAAACAATACTATGGTCCTCACATGGAGATGTTGGAGAAATGGGACATCGACTCTGCTGCGACACTTTATGCGAAATGGACGATAAACATTTATACCATTACATTCAACGCAAACGGCGGAACCGGAACGATGGACGATCAGGACATCACCTATCATGATACCGTCCCCCTCATACCCAATACCTTTACAAGGACAGGATACTCATTCGACGGATGGGCTCTTGCTGCTATAGGGCTCGTTGCGTTCGAAGATCAGGCGCAAGTTACGATGTCTGCAGGAGATGAAACGCTCTGGGCTAAATGGGTACCGAATACCTATACGGTGACACTTGATAGTCAAAGCGGGACCGGTGGATCTGCAACAGTTACGGCGACTTATGATGCTGCGATGCCTTCTGGAGCTACAGCTCCGATAAAGGCCGGATATACCTTTACCGGTTATTACAGTGCCATCAATGGTGGCGGAACCAAATATTATAATGCCGATATGAGCAGTGCTGGAACATGGAATATTCCTTCGGATACAACGCTTTATGCCGCGTGGACAGTGAATCAATATACGGTGACATTTGACGCACATGGAGGAAATGATCCTGAGCCACTCACGAAAACAGTGACGTTCGACCAATCGTACGGAGATCTTGCAACCACGTCACGAACCGGTTATACGTTTGCAGAATGGAACACGAAATCAGACGGAAGCGGAACGGGCATCACTGATGAAACTGTGGTGGATACTCCGAATGATCATACCCTTTATGCACAATGGACGCCGAATGAATATACCGTAACGTTCGTAGGACAGGAAGGAACTTCTCCTTCTCCAATCTCAAAGACCGTCACCTACGATCAGAGCTATGGAGCATTGGCAACTACAACGAGAACCGGTTATACGTTTGCAGGATGGAATACGAAACAAGACGGTAGCGGAGATACAGTCGAGTCTGCGACAGTGATGTCCACAGCCACCGACCATTCCCTCTTTGCACAATGGACGCCCAATAC
>JAAYDK010000317.1 GCA_012729295.1 Spirochaetales bacterium
AGTGCGGTCGTCATCAAAAATGTCTCAATTCTCTGCTTTCGTCGCATACGTCCTCTTCTTTACACAACAAGACGGAAGCTATGGCTTCTTATCGTGTATTCTACGACTTTCCTAAGCTTCGTGCAAATGTTCTTCAGAGACAACGCCCAGGATGGTCTTACCCATTTTGTCGGCAATCTCGAGAGCTCGCACGGCATCTTTACTCTTCGTCTTCCCCGGCTGAATGACCAAAATGGCGTAATGGCTGTCTTGCAAAGCCTTCACGCCTTCTTCTGTTGTAAGATCGGCGAGCTTTGCATTGTGAAGCGATGTTACCAAGCCCGAAGATGCATCCGATGGCTCCGCCATGATCGCAACGGGACGATCATCTGGCTTAATACCGTCGATGATCGAGGTCAGATACGCCACGGGATATCGCTCATTTTTCCCACTAAATATGCGATCAATCCACCGGTCAATGCCAGAGAAAATCGTTTTTCGGGTCGTACCGTTTTCGGATGAAATACTTCCTAAAAACAACAAATTCATCTGCAATGAAAATCCATCGGGATGGCGCACAACATCAGCAGAGGACATCTTTGAAAGCACCCACAGCACCGCAAGAAATAATCCGAATACCAACCCGGGTAAGGCGCGTTTTAAGACAATTTGTTTCGCTGACAGCGGCGTGGGCTCCTTCTCGGCTTGTTTTTCAATATTGGCATCCTGCAGGATCTGCTCTAGGATGGCATCGATCACCTCACGCTCAGCCATTATTCTGTCAGAAATGTCATCAATTTCCTGCTGGAGTTCCTCGCGCATCACAGCAATCGAAGGGTTCTTGACTACTTCTCTCTTTTCGTTTTGAAATGAAATGTCATAAAGATATTCTACTTCGATCGTTGCGCGGGCTTCTGAACTGAAATAGCGCTTTGTCGCCTCAAGAATAGTGGTCACCATCTCCTCATTTGGCCCTACAATTTCAATGGTGACAACATTGGACGGATCACGGCGACTCGTCACAAGCTCACTGAGCCACTCCACGGCATATTTCTTTTGAAATACTTGTGCGATATATTTGTAGTAGTCATCATTTTTGACCTTGCGCAAAATTTCGACAGATAATCGATAGTTACGCTGCTCTAGTGTATCTTCCGCAAGTTCGGTAGGTTCCTCGGCCCATGTGGTGATTTCAATTGAAGCCCGAGGTTGCGCATTTTCATCAATCGTCAGTAAGATGCTGTTCGCCATCCAACCGCTCAAGGTCTCCAGGCGAGTGGTCAAAGATTTAATCTTGGCCTCTTGCTGTAAGATGTCGACATTCTGAGCCCTTGCGTCCTTTTTAATATCCTCAACCTCTTTATCCGTAAGCGCAATCACATCGCTCGGTTCGACTCCCTTGCTGATCTGATAATTGGTATAAATACCGTAACCGCTGAGCAAAAGAGCGCCGAGCAGTGCAAATACAATGATTTTTCTCCATGCGCTGAATATCATGTGAAGCACGTCAACGAGCTTAATCGACTGTTCTGTACGGTTCATTGCACATTCCTTCTCATTCATCTTTGATCTACCGTGTAATTGTACCAGATCGGACGCCTTCACAAGTTGATAGTGTCCTATAAAGTGGTGTAAATTGCTTGGCACAAAAAGAGCCACCTCATCCCCTTCCAGTAGAATGTGGTTAATGAAAAACATCGAAGGAGGAGAATTAGATGGCTCAATTGAATTTTACACTGGATGACGGGATTTTGAAAGACCTGATGCTGGGAGATGGCGAAAAAGGGTATAGCGATGCCCTTCGCCAACTACTCGAA
>JAAYDK010000032.1 GCA_012729295.1 Spirochaetales bacterium
AGATTATGGCCGACAGCGCATTGCACGATAGCGATGCATTTTTCTACATCTCCGCAAGCCATAATCCGATTGGTCACAACGGATTTAAAATCGGACGTGCCGGAGGAGTTTTGAATGCAGCCGAAGTTAAGCCGATCATCGAGTACTTTCAAACGATGGTAGGCGATGAGCGCTCGATTCAGGAAATACAGAATCTCAGCGCGTCGGTTTCCTCCGATCGTATTGAAAAAGTTTTCGATTCGATATCGACTGAGAAATCTGCGGCACTGGACAGGTACTGCCGTCTACTGTTCAGAACCCTAGCGGATAGCAAAGACCCGGCTTTTATTGCAACAGCTATCGGAAAATTGCGCAATCAGATAGCCTCGCATCCAATCGGTATCGTAGGAGAATTAAACGGCAGCGCCCGCTGTGTTTCGGTAGACCGACAATTCTTCGAAGCATTGAATATTCGTACGGTATTCATCAATGATACGTGTCGCCAGATTGTTCACCCGATTGTTCCCGAAGGCGAAAATCTTGAAATGTGCCGTCTCGAACTAGAAAAAGCGTATCGCGTCGACCATGCGTTCCAAATCGGTTATGTACCCGATAATGACGGAGATCGCGGCAATGTCGTATATATTACGCCATCCGACGGAAAAGCACATATCCTCGGTGCACAGCAGTTGTTTGCCCTCGTTGCGGCGGTCGAACTGGCTAACGCACGCAAGACTCATCATCGAGTAGCGATTGCAGTAAACGGCCCGACATCACTGCTTATCGATACGATTGCCAAAGCATTGGACGTCACCGTGGCGAGAGCCGAAGTCGGTGAAGCAAATGTCGTACTGCTTGCCGAACATTTGCGATCGGACGGCTATACCGTCAGGATTCTCGGAGAAGGTTCCAACGGAGGGAATATCACGCATCCGTGTAAAGTGCGCGATCCGATGAATACGCTGGTTTCGCTGGTCAAGCTTCTTACCGACGAGAATTTGTTTCGTCTGGTTGTTTCGAAAGACAGTCCGAGTGACAGCGTGTTGATGAATCTCGAACATGCGCTCGAATCACTTCCGAAACGTATCATTACCGGAGGTTTTTCCGAACAAGCAGTCATGAAGGTACGCACTACCGATCACGGAGCACTAAAGACAGCCTATGAAAAGATATTTGCCCGAGAATGGGACGAACGCTCTGCGTACCTTCGCGAACGCTTCGGCATCTGCAGCTGGGAGGAACAGCAAACCGAAGGCATATATTGCAGAACCGGAATCGGATGCGAGTTCAGAAGCGGACGGGGCACCGGAGGCTTAAAGATTATATTTTTCGACGATCAGAAGCAAGCCACAGATTTTATCTGGATGCGCGGAAGCCAAACAGAGCCGGTATTCAGAATCATGGCTGATGCAACCGGTACCGATCAAGATCGACACGATTATTTGTTAGCCTGGCAGCGTCAGATGGTTGAGCAAGCCGACTCGAGCCTACATCAGCGATAGGGCCGCAACTGCGGCTCCGAGAATCGGCGAATCATCGACGTGGACAAACCGTGCGTAGCGATGGTGCGTCCGCTGCATAAACTCGACCACATAGTGCTGCGTATAGCGTCTGAGGTTTTCCGTTTTATAATACGTGGTACCGTCGGCATTGATGCAAACAGGATAACGCGGATTTTCACCCTCGCCCGATTTCAGTACTGCAGCGCTCAGGTTAACAGCGGTCAGCTTAGCTGCGCGTGCAATAATCGAATCGATGATCATATAGAGCGCTATACCGTCGTCTTCAGTTGCGATACACTTGACCAAATCATAGTGCGTGTTGAACGGCATTTCCAGATAATGGCTCATCCGGGTAGTATTAAGTGGTTCTATGAGCGAAAATAAACGGCTAAACTCGCTGGAAAACAAACCTTCTTCGATGGCTTGGTTAATCACGAGCTGTGAAAAACCTCCCAAATAAGCACCACTGATTATCTTCTCAAAATGGTAACTGTCGGGTTGTTTTGTAGAATCAAAGAAGATCTTGTCGAGATCTCCTAAAACAAGGTCTAGATTCCCCGATTCGACGTTGATGATTTGCGAACCCGTCGATGCGATACCATTCTTATGGATGTTGGAGTTTTGCTCGACGTATGCGGTATTGGTTCCCGTGCCCAAGATAAAACCGACATACCCATCGTAAGAAGCCGATCCTGAAGCAGCCTTTCCGGCAAGCAGCGTAGCCACCGTATCGTTGACGACTGCGACTTTCTTGTCTGCGACGCGATACGCGCGTCTTGATAATTCCTCCATGAGCGATTTGCCCACCGGCATTCCAACTACTTCGGGAGCTTTTACCTCTTTTGAAAATACGAGCGGTATGCCGTCATGATCGGCCGTGATGGCAGCAGCATAGGAAAAACAAAAACCGATTGCATCGCTTTGGTCGATAAACGGCTCGACATTGTCGGCAAGGATTGCAAAGAATTCCTTCGCACTCACCTCCGATTTCGAACCGGGCATGGCGCTTTTCTTAAAAGAGTCGATATGGGGCAGGCACTGTTCGTCAAACCGAACCAGACAGGTACGAAAATTCGTACCACCAGCGTCGAGGACGATAACAGACTTGTTCGGCTGGATGACGAAATCGGTCGATGTGTAGGTAGGAATCATTGCTAATGAAGACTTCTTCCCATGCAGACCTTGTTCCATTTCGGAAAGAAACAGATTACAGCATGCCTGCATGTCGACAGCATCGGGCGTTACGTTCCACTTATGAAGAAATGCGTCGGTTTTTCTCACTATCGCGTCCATCGGCTCCCCCTCTCGATGCGTACCATTGTAGGCAAAGGGCGTATGTCTGTCCAGTTTATCATTTCGGGGTTTTAAAGAGAGTTCTGGCTACATGGATAAAATCATATTCGTTGGCAAGCAAGACGTTGGGAATGATCATCAAAGCCTGCGGACCTTCCAAAGGAACCGTAAAACTCAATTCGAGCGTCATCGGCTGGGAAAAGCGTAGACCGCTGATGTGCAGCGTTGCAGAACCTTCGTACCTGAAAGGATACGAATCAAGATTGCGTAGTGCACGTACGGTTCCGCTCACGATCATCTCATTCGGTTGTAATTTTTGTGGTCTGATAAAATCAGCATATTGATAATAATCAAGAGAGAAGGGATTCAGCTTTCTGCTCAGCAGGTCCATTAATCCTAGCTGGACGGGAGGAGGAACCGGACCTGCAAGCACTACTTCGCGTAGATACCCGATGTCGGCTTGTTGCATGACCAGTGCGACATCACTATAGGTACTATCGATAACAAGTCTGCTTTGCGAAAATTCTACGGGAGGCTGTAACGTTCGAGCTCCCATTGTGGACGCAGCAGCAACCATGATTCCCAAGACTGCCACTTGAATTTCGCGCTCGGTGGGCTTATAGGACTCGGCGATAACCGGTTGTGCAATCAGGAGCACCAACCATAGAAGGAACAATCGGGTAATAGGATTTGCACTTTTCACAGCTTGTATTCGACTCCATCAACCTTTGCGGTCCACTTATCGGTTATACGGTCGATGGAAGCTTCTAACAAAAAGCGTTCGTCAACGCCTTCTCCCTCGACAATTACCCGTACATGCAGCATCCTGCCGTCACTCTGATCGAGGTATCCGGTAAAGACAAACTGTCCTTTCAGACTGGACCATAACAAACCGGACGATGCGGCAAAGCGCTGCATCAGGCTCGAACCGTCTTGAAACCGTACGGTATCCAAGTCCAGATCTTTAAATCTGACAATACCCTTCTGTCCTTGTACCGTTTTGGTTATTCCTTCAGAGTCCGCCTTTCCCTGCAACACGCTGTCAGATAAAAAGACTGCAAGTGTTTTTACATGCTTGAAATCGTCGGCACTAATCGGCGGTAGATTCGCCTGCCCGTCATGATTGTTGAATCCCATATAAGTACATGATGACAGTATCAGCGTGACGAGCGCGACAAGCGTCCATCGAAAAAACCTTGTCATGAACGACCTCCCCTTAGTCCCCTACGATAGCAAAGTTGTTCTTTACTGTCAAAACAAACAAGAACATGGTACATTGGTAACATGTCTAGGGGAAAAACTTTTTTTTGGTATGATCTTGAAACATTCGGACTCGATCCGAAATATGATCGAATAGCCCAGTTCGCTGGTGTTCGCACTACGATGGATCTCGAGATTATCGAAGAGCCTACCGTCCTCTACTGCAGGACCAGCGACGACTATCTTCCCGATCCGATTGCTTGTCTCGTTACGAAACTGACTCCGCAGTCGACTTCTGAATCCGGATTGTGCGAGAGTGATTTTATTGGCCGAATCAACGAGCTGTTTAGCATACCGGGAACCTGTGGTGCGGGTTTCAACTCCATTAAGTTCGACGACGAATTCATCCGCAACGCATTGTTTAGGAACCTCATCGATCCGTACAAACGGGAATACGCACAGGGAAACAGCCGCTGGGATATCATCGATCTCGTTCGAGCCGCCCATGATGTACGTCCCGAAGGTATCTTATGGCCCCGTAATGAAGAGACAGGCAAGCCCTCTTTCAAATTATCCGATCTATTGCGCTCCAACAACCTAGAAAACGAAAATCCTCACGAAGCACTCAACGATGTATACGGGACGATCGAAATTGCCCGCCTGGTTCTTAAACACCAGCCCAAATTATTCGACTATTATCTTAAGCTACGCGATAAAGCCAAGGTAAAATCGATGCTTCGTACTCCGCTTGGCGAACCGGTGCTCCACACCTGCGCATATTATACGAGCGAATGGGGATGTTCGACACTCGTGATGCCTTTAACCGTTACCGAAAGCAATGCGGACAGCATCATTGCCTTCGATTTATCGAAAGACCCGCGCGAACTGATCGACTGGTGCAACTCATTCAACGAAGCACAGCAGGCATCTGCGATAATCGAAGAAATTGATACATTTCTTACGGCAAATCAACAAAGCGAAGATCCAAAGCTAGAAAAGACATGTGAAATGCTAAAACGAAGTCGTACTACCATCGAGGATTTGTCCAAGGCTTTCGGTACGGCCAAGCGTTCGGTTTTCACCATCGAAGGAATCGTACGTATCGCTTCAAACCGCGTACCGTTCATTTCTCCTTTAAACGTACTTGAGGACGACTTAGCAAAACGCTTGGGAATCGATAAGAAATTATGTCTTGAACGCTATCAGAAACTTAAGGATGATCCGATGGTTGCCGTGAGAGTGCGGTCGGATGCAGAAATCAATCGGTATTCGGAACCGTTGGATATCGACGGAAGCTTGTATTCGGGGCTGTTCATCGGCAATGCGGATTTGAAAAAGTTCAGTACAATCCGGGCAACACGGCCGCACGAACTCTGGAAGGCAACCTTCACGTTCGACGACCACAGAGCTCATGAAATGTTATGGCGCTTCATCTGCAGAAATTGGCCCGAATCATTGGACGCCCATCCCGAGGAAAAAGAACGCTGGAAAAGCTTCTGCGCATGGCGCCTGCTGAACCCTCCGGTGAACCAGTTGCGGTCGCTTGAAAAATATCAGAACATCATCGCAGGCAAGCTCGCCGACCTTAGTGTTTCTCCTACCGATAAGGAAATTCTTAGTGCTCTTGAACAATGGGGAAATCAACTGAAAAGACGTGTCGGCCTAGACAGTTAATCTCTCTATTTTTCCATCCTTTTTCGCACATCGACGAACGCTTGTACTGCTTTGTCGATATCCTCGGCAGTATGTGAAGCCGACAGCTGGACCCTGATTCTTGCTTTGCCCTTCGGTACGACCGGAAAGCTGAATCCTATCACATAGATACCTTCTTTCAGCAATTCGTCGGCCATAGTAACTGCTTTTCTCTCGTCGTAGAGCATGACTGGTACAATGGCAGTTTCTCCCGAAACCAAGTCAAAACCGTGTAATTCCATCTTGGTTCTAAAATGTTTCGCATTCTCGAGCGTTCTCAAACGGTAGGGGCTCCCTTGTTCAAGCAAGTCGAGGACTTTCAGCGTACCGCCGGCAATCGCTGGAGCAAGCGTGTTCGAAAACAGGTACGGGCGCCCCCGTTGTCTCAGTAGTTCAATAATTTCCCTGCGGCCCGACACACATCCTCCGCTTGCTCCGCCGAGAGCTTTTCCGAATGTAGTCGTGATGATATCGACTTTCCCCTCGACACCGCAGTATTCGGCTGTTCCGCGACCGGTCGCTCCGATATAGCCGGTGGCATGCGAATCATCGACCATGACCAGCGCTTCATAGCGTTCTGCCAGCGTGCAAATTTCAGATAACTTGGCAATATCGCCATCCATGGAGAACACGCCGTCGGTAACGACCAGCCGACGCCTGCACCCATAAGATTCTTCCAATCTGGCTTGCAAATCTAACATGTCGCTGTGCGCATAGCGAAATCGCTTTGCTTTGCACAGTCGGATACCGTCGATAATCGATGCATGGTTTAATTCATCGCTGATAATCGCATCCTCTTCGGAAAGCAGCGGTTCGAATACGGCTCCGTTTGCATCGAAGCAGGATGAGAATAATATCGTGTCTTCGGTATGCAGAAATCGAGAAAGACGCTGTTCGAGCCGGGTATGCAGTTGTTGGGTTCCACAGATAAATCGTACTGAAGAAAGTCCGTATCCCCATTCGCGCATCGCCTCTGATGCAGACTCGATTACTTCCTTATTAGAAGCCAGCCCAAGATAGTTGTTGGCGCAAAAGTTGAGTACCTGGCGGCCCTGTACGAGGATGCGCGAACTTTGCGGGCTTTCTAGTACTCGCTCAATTTTTTTCAACCCCTGACCCTGCAAAGAATCTAAAAATTGCTGTAATTCCTCTTTTAGTTGGTTTGTGAGCATGGAGAACCTCCCGTTTGATTGCGAGCGCCGACATGGGCAAGCATATCTGCCGTCATGGAAGCCAGATCGTATTTCGGATTCCAACCCCACTCGACTCGCGCTGCATAATCCTCAAGGCAATCGGGCCAGGAGTTGGCGATTGCCTGACGAACCGGATCGATACGATATGTTATCGTGAAATCGGGAATATGTGTGCGGATATATGCTGCGATATCTTCGGGACAGAAGCTCATGGAGGCTACGTTGAATGCATTACGGTGGCGCAGCTTTGCCGGGTCGGCCTCCATGACTCTGATTGCAGCATCGACCGCGTCGGGCATGTACATCATGTCGAGATACGTATCTCCGGCTAACGGACATTCGTAGCAATGCTTGGCCACTGCGGCATAATAGATTTCTACCGCATAATCGGTCGTTCCGCCTCCGGGAGGCGTCATGCTGCTGATAATCCCCGGGAAGCGCACACCGCGCGTATCCACGTCATACTTGTGGTAGTAATAGTCGCAAAGTAGTTCGCCTGCAACTTTGGTCACTCCGTACATGGTAGTAGGGCGTTGAATCGTATCCTGCGGAGTAAAGCGTTTCGGAGTGGAAGGTCCGAATGAACCGATCGAAGACGGTGTGAACACTGCGCAGCGGAATGTTCTGGCGATTTCGAGGGTCGTCATCAATCCGTTCATGTTGATGTCCCATGCCGCTTGGACAGAACGCTCCGCAGTCGCAGAAAGCAGTGCGGCCAAGTGGTAGACCGTATCGATGTGATGGTTTTGCACGATGTCTGCAAGGGCTTTTGCGTCTCTACAATCGACTTTGTAGAACGGTCCGCTTTCAATCAACTGACGATTGATATCGTCGCGGATATCGGTAAGTACTACCGAATTGTCACCGTATTTCCTGCGGAGCGCCAACGCTATCTCTGAACCAAGCTGACCTAATGCGCCGACAATCAGTATATGCTTCATAAACTGCTCCCCGGCAGGGGTTTTATTGACAAGCAACCCTCTGCGACTTACAATACTTGTGTTCATTATATTGAACAAAGTTTACGATGTCAAACATGAAACTGTAAGGAGCCTACCGTGGAAAACCCTCCGATGATCGGCAAGAATATCCAGAAAATCAGAACGAGAAACAATCTGACGCTTAATGTTTTATCAGAACGTTCCGGGGTATCGAAGGCGATGCTCAGCCAGATTGAATCGGACAAGGTCAACCCGACTGTCGCGACAGTATGGAAAATCGCCCGCGGTCTTGGAGTGGATCTCAACGACCTGCTCGGTTCCGAATCGGGACCAAAGCGTAAATTTACGATAAGCAGAAACGAAACTTCGACTCAGTTGGAAACAGGCAACAACGGCGTGATGATCAAAGTGCTCTCTCCGCTCGAAATGGTAGGAGATGTAGAAGTCTATCTTGTGAGCTTCGAACCGAAGGCGAGCTTACCGAGCGAACCGCACTACCCCGGTACCGAAGAGTACCTTACGGTCATCAGAGGTTCGGTAAAAGTGACCGCCGGAGGGAATTCTACCGATTTGCACAAAGGTGATTTTCTTGCATACCATGCTGACATCGCACATATGATAACCAATGAATCGGCTGCAGGAGCTTTGGTGCACATGGTTGTGCGATACGCCGTACAATCACATGCAAAGCGTTAGCAAATTCAGGTTTTTCTTGTTTTGACGTTCAATGTATGCTTTCATGTCTCAAAGGGGTGCCCTATGGAAGAAAAACGATACGGTGTCGGCGTGATGGCTTCATACGGCATGGGGAAGTTTCTCGCAGAATTTCTTACCGGAGCCTATGGCGCGATTGTATACAAATACTACGAAACCACCGTTTCGCTCGGCGGTCTGTACGTCGCACTGGCAACGATCCTCTATTCTTTATGGAATGCGGTCAACGACCCTCTGATAGGATATGCTACCAATCTGGCAGCACCGTTTTCTAAAAAGCTGGGCAGACGTTTTGCTTGGATTGTTATTGGATTGATTTTATGCGCTTTACTGTTCGTCGCCATCTTCGCGGTTCCCGAATCCATGCGTCTCAAGGCTGGGACAAGTCCGATTCCGATCTTTATCTGGATGGTGCTCGCGATCTGTTTGTTCGACGGCAGCTATTCGCTGTGGGAAGTAAATTATCAGTCGGTCTATCCCGATAAATTTCGTTCACAGACCGAGAGAACTCGTGCTGCAGCTATTTCCACTGCGGTAGGAGTATTGGGAGTTGCCGCAGGATTTGTTGTTCCGCCGCTGTTTTTCGAATACGACAAACCAGAGTCGTTTTTAACCATGGCATTGGTTGTAGGTGCGATTACGCTCGTCGGCATCCTTCTGCTCGTGTTCGGCATCAAAGAATCGCCATCGATGATCGAACGATTTCAGGCCAAGCAAAAGAGCGACAAACAACAGCTTAGCTTCTTTGCTTCGATGCGGCATGCGTTGCGTTACAAGGAACTTGTCTCGTTTGTCGTGCTGTTGTTCTTATACCAATCCGGATGCATGTGCATGACCGGATCGGTGCATTATGTGGGTGATTATGTACTACAGGTCTCTGCAGACGGAACAACAATGATTTTCGCCGGAATGCTAGGCGGTGCGCTTGTCTCCATTCCCTTATGGACGATTCTTTCAAAAAAATTGAAAAATAATCAAATGACACTGATTGTATCGCTGACGGTGATGGCTGTTTTTGCGTTTGCGATGACATTTGTCGAAACAATGGGTGCCTATACGGTGCTGATGGCGCTCTGGGGAATAGGTTTCGGAGGCTTCTGGACGTTTATGGGCCCTGCGATGGCCGATGTCGTCGACATGATTGTGGTTACTGAAAAACGTCGCCAAGAAGGCATCTATATGGGAATCAGAGCATTCTTCATGCGTTTTTCGATTGCAAGTCAGGCACTGGTATTCTTTATCGTGCATGAAGCAACCGGATTTGATCCGGGTAATATCACGCCTTTGGCCAAATTTGGTGTAAAGCTGCACATGGCAACAATTCCTGCGGTGTTCTTTCTCATCGGGGCACTCTATTTTTGGAAAACCAATACGTTGACTCCACAGAGAATCGCTGAACATCGTGCCGAGCTGGCGCGACTCGACATCTGACAAAAATCTCTATATACTGATTCGTCGTACCAACAAGCCAATCTATTGTGGCTCAGTGCATTGTATTTCTAGGAGTTGTGAATGATTGAAATATTGCAGGGATTCGAACAACAGTTTCAGGAACTGGAACAACGATTGTCGAATCCTGACGTCGTAAAAGATATGAACGCGTATCGCAAGCTGATGCAGGAGCGTGCAAGGCTCGAACCGATTGTCGAGAACCTGCACGAGCTTCGGTCCCTCGTATCGCAAATCGAGGATGCAGAAGCGATGCTTAAGGAAGAAGATGATTCCGAGCTAGTTGCCATGGCCAAAGAAGAGTTGTCCCAGTTGCATAATCGTATGCAGAAAGCCGAAGAACATGCCAAGATGTTGCTCATTCCTCCCGATCCGATGGAAGGAAAGAATATCATCATGGAAATCAGAGCCGGTACGGGCGGCGAGGAAGCTGCCCTGTTTGCTGCCGATCTGTACAGAATGTATACTCATTACGCTGAAAACAGGCATTGGAAGACCGAAATTATTTCACTGAACGAGACGGGCTTGGGAGGAATTAAAGAAATTATTTATTCTATCTCAGGCAAGGATGTATACGGCACTTTACGTTGGGAAAGCGGTGTACACCGTGTTCAGAGAGTTCCTGAAACCGAATCGGGGGGAAGAATACATACCTCCGCAGTAACCGTGGCGGTACTTCCGGAAGTAGAAGAAACAGATATCGAAATCCGTCAGGAAGACTTGAAGGTTGACGTCATGAGAGCCGGAGGTCCGGGCGGGCAATGCGTCAATACCACCGACAGCGCGGTTCGACTGACCCACCTGCCTACCGGACTGGTGGTTATCTGCCAGGATGAAAAATCACAAATCAAGAACCGTGCGAAGGCACTGAGGGTTCTTCGTTCGCGTCTATACGATCTGGAAGAAGAACGCAAGGCGAAGGAACGTGCCGACAATCGCCGTAATCAAGTTGGTTCCGGAGATCGTTCAGAACGGATCAGAACCTATAACTATCCTCAAAACCGTGTCACCGATCACAGAATCAACCTCACGCTTTACAAGCTCGACCTCATACTGGTAGGCCAGTTGGAGGAAATTATCGAAGCGTTGAAAATTGCTGCCGGCGAAGAGGCTCTCAAGGAACTTGCATGATTACCACGTATCGAAAAGCGCTTACGTGGGGTCGAACGCAACTTGCCTCAGTCAGCGTCATCGAAACACCGCAGCTAGACGCTCTGATATTGTTGTGTCATTGTGCTAAAATTACCAAAGAACGCTATTTTACTGAACCGGATGCTCCGTTTGACCAAACACAGTACGAATATTATCGGCGTCTTATCACTGAGCGTGCCGCATGTAAACCGGTTGCCTACTGTATTAATAAACGCGAATTCTTCAATCTGGAGTTTTATGTCGACGAACGGGTATTGGTACCCAGGCCTGAAACCGAGCTTCTAGTCGAACAAGCTTTATCATTTTTATCCGTAAAACCCGGGCCGACACGAGTTTTGGACATGTGTACGGGAAGCGGATGCGTCGGAATTTCTATTGCCCATACTATACCGGATGCCGAAGTTCTTCTCACCGATATTTCTCAAGGAGCTCTCGAGGTAGCCAGGAAAAACTGCACGACCATACTCCAAAAAGACCTCGAAATAATGAAAAGCGACATCTTTTCTGCATTAGAAGGGCGTCGCTTCCATCTGATTGTTGCCAATCCTCCGTATTTATCACATACTTGGCTTACTGAAGTCGGCAGCCAAGTACGGCAGGAACCCGAATCGGCATTGCTCGGCGGAGGTCCGGACGGTTTGGATACGATACGGCGTATCGTCAGCGACGCTTGCCTGTATCTGGAAGATAACGGGGCTCTGATCGTTGAATGTGACGGGCGCCAAGTAGGAGAAATCGAACTTCTGTTTCGTATGTCGGGATTTATCGACATCTTTTGCAAGCGCGATTTAGCCGGTATTGGCCGCATAGTCGGAGGGAAGCGTTCATGTACGAGGAATTGACCAACCGATTCGTACAAAAATCATTTCGCTATTCCAAGGTGGAACAGGAACGTATCCGCGAGGCCTCTCTATTCGCAGTCGAATTCCACGGGTCCCAAAAACGCCAGAGCGGCGAACCCTACATCGTGCATCCGTATGCGGTAGCTGAAATACTGATGTCTTTAAAGATGGATGTGGACACCGTTGTCGCAGGCTTGCTGCACGATACGCTCGAGGATACCGCGGCGACATACGAGATGCTGGTAGAACGTTTCGGGCAGACCGTAGCCGACTTAGTCGAGGGCGAGACCAAAATTTCCACGCTCAAGGCTAAAAACAAGACTCAACAAGAATCCGAGACAATTCGCAAGATGTTTTTCGCAATGGCAAAAGACGTACGGGTCATTATCATCAAGCTCGCGGATAAACTCCATAACATGCGTACGTTGCATCATCTTTCTCCGATGCGGGCAAGAGAAATCGCAAACGAATGCCTTGATATCTATGCTCCGCTTGCAGACCGCCTCGGTATGTCGTGGCTCAAAGGCGAATTGGAAGACCAGTCGCTAAAAATATTAAAACCCGAAACATTCCAATACATTGAAGAATACCTGCTTTCGAAAAAGAGCGAACGAACCGCGTATCTGGGCAGAATAGAGAAAATCTTATATCGGGCATGCGGAGAGTCTGGTCTTGCCAACGTTACCGTCCAGTCGAGAACCAAGCACACATACGGCGTCTACATGAAAATGAAGAAACGTAAAAAAGAGCTTGAGGAAATCGGTGATATTCTCGGAGTAAGAATCATCTGCGACTCGGTAAACGAATGTTACACGCTGTTGGGTCTGGTACATAAACTCTGGCCGCCGATCGAAGGACGGTTCAAAGATTATATTGCAATGCCCAAGGCAAACAATTATCAGAGTCTTCATACAACGGTCATGGCCCTAGACGGCAAGCTGCTCGAAGTACAAATCAGAACACGAGAGATGCACGTGACCGCCGAATACGGTGTCGCAGCCCACTGGGTCTATAAATCCGAACTGGGACTCGATACCGGCAACTGGACAGAAACCGATAATGCACAATTTTCAAAAATTCTTAAAAAACTTAAATCCTGGAGTACGGAAATCGAGCAATCGGAGAGCGTGCTTGAAGATATCAAGGGAGAACTGCTAAAGGATACGATTTACGTATTTACACCCCAAGGCCACATCGTAGAACTCCCGGCAAATGCCACCGCACTTGATTTTGCCTATCACATCCATACCGAAGTTGGCAACCACACGACGGGAGCCAAGGCTGACGGCTCGATTATCCCGTTGAGCCAGCCGCTGAAAAATACACAAGTCATCGAGATCCTCACATCCCCAAACGCCCACCCTACCATCAATTGGCTGCGTCTGGCTCAAACGACTAACGCACGGAAAAAAATCAGATCGTGGCTGAATAAAAACGACGACAGTCTCATCATCGATAAAAATATCATTGCTAAGAAAAAACCGGGATTGACCGAGCAAATCGAAGCACTCGCTCAGCCGGAGACTCCGGTTGTGGAAAGCGGTGAAATCATTCGATCGGTAATGGATCAGAGCAAGGTCTCATTCAAGGTCGGTCAAGAGAAAAACATGATGATTTCGCTAGCCCGATGTTGCGATCCGCGACGTGGCGATGAGATTATCGGGTATGTTTCGCGGGGAAGAGGGATCATCGTTCATCGAAAAAATTGCCACAACCTTAAAAATATGGCCGAATTCGAACAACGCTGCATCGAAGTCGAATGGGAAACGACTACGCCGCTTCAGACCAAGCGCTTCCGTGTGGTCAGCAAGATTACCCAGGATCTGTTTGCGGAAATCGAAGGAGCTATCAAAAAGTTCAAAGGACACTTGATCGAAGGACGTCTCGACGATGGCGAACAGGATCGGCTTATCGGCAGTTTTACGATGGAAGTAGCAAACGAAGAAGACTTTAAGAAAGTAGTGAAAAGCATCAAGTCGATTCCCGCAATCATTTCCATCATGCCGCTGTAATCGGTTAACGGCCTTCTTCCAACACTCTCAGCAATTCGGGTAATAATTGCTTCTTCCGCGATAACACACCGGGCATGAGAAACTTGCCGCGGCTCGAAAATGGATAAACCAAAGCCTTCTCGTACCTCGGAAAATCTGTTGCCAGCAGTACACTGTCTTCCTTGATAACATCGGTAATCATCAGCAGCGCCCAATCGAGTCCCTTGACATTCCTTACAGTTTCCAGATTAGAAAGATAGCGGTCTTTCACTTCGTCTACGTTTTCCAGCGTCGTTACTTCGACCTGTCCGATACCAAAACGCACCCCATGTTCTGCATATACCTTGAAGTCGCTTTCAATTACTCGTTTCGGTTCTGCGGCGGTGAGAATCGATGCATTGCTGAACAACTGCTTGCCGAATTCTTCGTAATCACTGATCGAAGCTGAAATACAGAGTGCCCGAACGGCTGCCCTATCGATATCGGTTGTCGTCGGGCTTTTCAGAATAATCGTATCCGCCGTTATTCCTGCAAGCAGCATAATCGCGCTCTGTGCATCGACAGGAACACCCCATCTCAGAAACTGGTGATACACGATTGTACAGGTACTGCCGACCGGTTCGCTTGCAATGTAAATCGGAGAACGGGTTTTCTCAGCAGCAAGTCGGTGATGATCGATGATTTCTATAACTTCGGCATCTTCCAAACCGTCGACACTCTGGCTTAATTCATTATGATCTACCATAATCACTTTCTTCCGAGGCCGCTCGAGAAAACACCGCCGGGTAACGAACCCTACATAACGATTCTGTTCAAACACTGGCAGACCACGAAAATCGGAATCGGCCAGCAGACGTTTTGCGTCATCGAATACATCTGTAATTGAAACGGCAGGCGGTTCTTTGGCAAGCAGATGCCGAACCGGAAGACTCATGCGAAGCAGTCTGATGGTCTCGGCGGTGTCGAATTGAGAGCGATACACCGTTCCGCTATAACCGGAAAAATCTACATCGAGGTCTCCTTCAGGTTCAACTCCCGTTAAAATGATAGCGGGAAACTGATGTTCTACTGCATATTCTATGTGGTGCTTCCGGTTTCCGACCACCAGAACCGGCAATTCGGGAGACAATGCCGCAAGCCGCTGGCAATACACGTCGAATTCCATGGCTCCGGTCATGATATAGGCTTCGAAATGTTCTAGAACACCTTTCTTAATGAACTCGCCTTTAATGACTTTCCCGAAATTTTCAGTTTTAAATCGATATCTAGGGCGTTTTCCCGAATTCTCACGCAAGAAAAATGCAGTAATCTCGTCAAGGCTGAGCAATCCGACATAGTTATCCTTATCGAGAATCGGAACGACCGATGCATGCTTGTCCTCAAACAGCTTCACCAATCGGTATACCGGATCTTCCGGGTCGAGCCATGCATCGTGTTTCGTCATCACGTCGGCTACCTTCGGACGTACGTCTTTCACAAACAGGGGAGGTTCGATTCCCATGCGAGAACAGATGTACTTCGTTGCTTCGTTCATATGTCCGCAGCGAATCGGGATGTAGGTGTTATCTGGGTCGACTCTGTTTTTCAGGTGAGCATAACACCATGCGGAACTAATCGAATCAAGATCTGGATTTCGATGACCGGTAATATATATCTCGCCCATGTTGTCCCTCCGGATGATCGTATCCTAGAAGAATCGGCAGCATAATGCAATGGTGAATATTATACGACGATAAAGCGGAGGGTGAAAAAGAATACTGTTTGAATACCGACGATCAACGACGGCACCCAACTTTTACACTGTAATCTAAAACCTTTATATGCTCCGGCGCAGGCAGCGGCTATGAGAGCCCATGCAATATAATTCTGTATCGGAATGTCGGATCCTGTCCAAGTCCAGTAATCCAATGCGATGGCAACGGGTTCCATAATCCAGTCAAAAGCAGAAGCCAATACTCCGGTACCGATAACGCTTAGCACTGCAGGAACATGCAGGCGGTCCAAGAAAGAGACGATTCCGAGTATCACAATAGTCCAGTTGAGGCCGATGACCAACGGAACTTCAAGCAATTTCAAGCCGAGTGTCGAACCATAGGAATACGAGCCAAAAATCAAGGAAGTCGCCACACCGATGATTTCTAGAACAAGCGTAACGGCAAAGGATACTGCCAGCCATATAAGAAGCTTTGTATCGCGCTTTGCCACTTTGGGATAATATGCAAGCACAACGGTTGTCAGGATGGTCAGCGGAGTCAGGGTAATCATCAGCTCAAACGTAGCTTCAAACGCATGACCGAAAATTCCGACCAAGTAGAAGGGAGGAAGCAGTAAAGCCACCCAGCGGTCGAATGTCCAAGTTTTCTTCAAATTCATAGTGAACATCCGGATGCAACATTGAATAGATGAGCCAAGGCTCTGCGGATGATTCTGAATTTCGACGGTTTTACTTTTTTCTCGTATACGACCATCGGATTTTTTTGAATCATGCGTGCGGTCCAGCAATACATGTCGGCAGCGGTCATAATCGGAATACGATAGCGACGCGGGATAAAGCGGTACCCTTCGGCTGCGCTTCGCTGCCACTGCATATAACGCTGCAGCTCGCTTTTGATAAACATTTCAAACTGCTCTTGATGTGATTCAACATATGTTTTGGACAGTGACTGCAGATTGCTATACTTTAGCGGTATATAGCGTCGTCCGAGGCGGTTGTCTTCTTCGATATCCCGAAGAAAGTTGATGTACTGCATTGCCCTGCCGAGCATCGCTGCATAGTGATATGATTCAGGTACGAGATCCATAACCTTTGCCATGAACAGACCGATTACCTCTGCAGACCCGTACATATAGCGTATCGAATCCTCGATTATTTCGCAGGGCCGAAAATCTAAATCTTGTTCCATCGAATCTAAAAACGCATCCACCCATTCCTGCTCGAACTGTTTGCGCTTTTGTAGTTCAACAAATGAATCTATGATGGGATCTTTGCACGGCTCTCCGGTTTTTACCACTTGTTCGTACATGAATCGAAACCGGTAAAATGCCTCTTTGTCAACGCGCTGGTCGTCTACCAGATTATCTGCGATACGAACGAATCCGTAGAGTACATACACATCGTTGCGTACCGCTCTCGGGAAAAAAAACGAGCTGAAGTAGTATGTTTTGCTTCCTTTGCGAAACACAGTGCTGTGCTGGCTAGCGGGCATAGCGCTCCCCGACAGCTTTTGCAACTAGTTCAGAAGCGATCAACACCATCGGAACCCCGACACCGGGGTGTGTGTATTGACCGGTATAATAGAGGTTTTCAACCTTTTTGCTACGCATCGAGGGTCTGAATACCGCAGTTTGAAAGAGTGTATGGGAAAGACCAAGAGCGGTACCTTTATAAGCGTGATAATTCTCGATAAAATCCCGCTGGCTGAAAATTCGTCTGACGATTACATCCTTGTCCAGGTCTTCTCCGGTAACTTCGCGTACATGATCGATGACATGCCGGTAATAACGCTCGCGCTGGGTTTCGTCATCTGCCAGACCGGGAGCCGTAGGTACGAGAAAGAATACATTTTCCGAACCCGCAGGAGCTGAACTCGGATCGGTTTTTGAGATACAGCTCAGATAGAAACACGGTTTGTCTGGCCATGCAGGCTGTTTGAAAATAGTATCGAAATGCTTTCCCCAATCTTCGGAGAAATAGAGGTTATGGTGTTCGAGTCCTTTTAGCCGCCTGTTGATGCCTAGATAGGCGATGAACATTGACGGAGCGACAACTTTACGCTCCCAGTAAGATTTCTTATAAAAGGAATACTGGGAGGGCAGCAATTGCGTCTCTACATGCTGATAATCGGCTCCGCTGACCACTACGTCTGCTTCAAAGGTTCCAACTGAAGTCTCTACAGACGAAGCCTTCCCTTGAACGACTTGTATACGGTTGACTTCGCAATTGTTGATGAGACGAACACCAAGCTCTTCGCAGAGCTTTACAAATCCTTGTGCTGCTCCGGACATCCCCTTCTCAGGAAAGAATACGCCGAGGCCGAGATCGACATGACTCATAATCGAATAAATGGCGGGAGCATCTACCGGATCAGTGCCTAGAAACACCATGGCGTACTCGAGAATCTGTTTTGCCCGCCTGTCTTTTACATACGTGCTGACAAAAGAATCGAGTTTTTTGAATATACCCAGACGTAGTCCTTCGGTCATGAGCCTTCGGTTGAAAAATTGTCCTATATGACGATAGTCGCGATACAGGAATTCTTTCATGGCGACGTCATACTTATAGGAAGCCTGCTCGATATAACGTTTCAACTGTTCACCGCCGCCGTCTTCAAATGATTCGAACAGGGCATAATTTTCTTGTTGTCTCGTTCCGAGAAGCGCAGATTCTCCTTTGCCGAAAAATACTTTGTAATAGGGATCAAGCGGTAAGAGATCATAGTAGTCGCTTCGTTGTTTGCCGAAGAGCGAGAAATAACGCTCAAAGACTTCGGGCATCAGATACCATGAAGGGCCGAGATCGAAATTATAGCCTTCTGTTTGCCAAGAACGTGCTCTACCTCCCATAGTCTCGAGTTTTTCGAGCAACGTAACATCAAATCCGTCTCTAGCGAGCAATGCAGCACAGCTAAGGCCGCCAAAGCCACCACCGATCACCACTGCCT
>JAAYDK010000318.1 GCA_012729295.1 Spirochaetales bacterium
CGATGCTTCTTAGAGTTCTCATCAATGCCTGATGAGCTATCCACACAGCCGAGCCTTCGTCTCCGAGCATGTATCCCAATCCGCCGGCTCGAGTGATGGTTCCTGAAGCATTACGTCCTAACGCAAAGGAACCGGTACCGGCTATAAGAGCATACCCTTCGAAAGAGGAAGATGCCCCGACCAAGAGGATTTCCCCATCATTGCAGAGCGTAAGTCGGCAATGCTCGGATAATATATTTTTAAACATATCGAGAAATTTCTGCTTCTCGAAAGCCCGGTCCAATCCTGCCGAACCAAGACATCCGGATTGAAGCACAGCAGGTTGGATACCTGCCTGGAGGCAACCCCTATGAATCAGGTCTCCAAGGTTTTGTTCTACCTTTTCATACGTGAGCGAATATATATTGGTGCTGCCGCCTTCAATATAACAGAGGGTTTCTCCTGTAGAAACAGATTGAATCTTTAATCTAGAACGGGTTCCGCCTCCATCGATACCAAATATCATAACCGACTCCTCGTTAATATATGCTAACACTTTTTACCACTTGGTTACAGCAACAACAGAGAACATATACATCGAACTTGACTGCTTATTAGATTTCTAGGCGAATCTGAAAAGCTCGTTGATGGTATATTGAGAACCTGAATCCTGCTGAGCATCTTTTTGTGTAGAAGTCGTCTGCGACTCTTCTTCCTCCTGCGAGGGAATTTCGACATAATACCCGGTAATTTCGCCGTCACTCGATATTTTTATGGCTACACCATATTCTGCCAATGTCAATACCGAGGCGAGTCGGCCTCCCCCTACGCTTCCAGATCTGATTTTCACTATTGCCCCGCAAGCTAAGAGAGATCCGTCCGATCTTAGGATTGTAGCCCCGTCTATACCGATAAGCTCCTGCCTGATTTTTCGTTCGATGTAATCGAATGTTCTGTCGGCTGCAACGATTCTTGCGGTTATTGCTTTCACGCTGTCGCCAGTCGCGATTAATTCATCGGCAGCGATGCGTTCCTGCTGGCAACGTTTTTCTCGAGTCTTTCTCAAACAAGTAATCGAACCTCCGGTACGGGCGAACGATACGTCGAGACATGAAGAATAAATTGCGATTCGTACGTCTTCTTCAGGATATTTACTACCTGCAGCGATGCGTTTGATAATTGCGTCATGATTGAAACGACGCCAGAATCCTCTTCGATACGCATACGCCAGTTCCTTTTCTTTGATAATCAGAATCTCTTTGTTTTCAAGCAATATGATACCGATTCCCTGCGGACTAAGAGAATTAGCAAATCTCATAAATCGAAACGGTACTTTCGGCAAATCTTCCATACACAGGGGACATTGTTCGATAGCGATAAGGTTTCCACTCGAATCGATTTTGATTTTCGAATCAATTCCATCTGATAACAAGGCAAAACAATCGTCTCCAACATATTTATTTAATTGAAAGTCCGAACCGTCCTGCCTGTTGAGATCTAGTTCGATACCGAACGTTACATCACGGCCTTCATATGTGCGGCCAGCCCATGTGTGCATGCGCTGAAGAAGTGAAAGCAGGGTCTTGTGCTGTTGCTCTGTCTCAACCAGCGATTGACTGATTGCTTTTTCTACCAGCACGACCAGCAATTCATCTCGATACTGAACTGGGATATCACCAAGTGCATTCAGTTCGTTTAGGATTGCCTTAACAATGGAAATATCATCATTGGTGAACTGTTGCTGTCGGGTAAGTTTAAAGCGATAATCATCATCCTTAGTCGGCTTAAGAAGCAATGTATAATTGTTTTCACCAAAGGCCACTTGTGCGTGGGCTTTGGAAGAGACTTCGGGAGTTTCGATCAATTCAGAACCGGTAAATAACGGTTGAATGACATCTTGAACGATTGATGTAAACTCCTTCTGATCCATGCAGTACATACCTCTTGTTTATCTAGTTTTTTTGGGTAATATGCTCTATATTTGGCATAACCTCGGATAAGTATAATATATCTGCTTGTTTTATAGAAGATTAAACTGTTCATTTTATCTATCGAGGAATTACGAAATCAGCCGGATGATACCGGCTGATTCATAATTGAAAAGTTCCTGAGTCGTAAAGCTTTTTAGGTATCCGATACCATATCTATGAAAAACTGGATGACTTCTTCATCAGTTAGCAAATCGGTAACCGAAGTACCACTAGCGTTTTTATACGACGCAGAAATGGATATGCATGTGTCGGTGGTCGTACCCCAAAATGCTGTTTTAATAGCAGCCCATAACTGTTGAGCAGTTGGTTCTTCGGTAAATGAGAATATACTATCCAAGCCCGAAAGCTGGACTTGTACGATTGGTTTGATTGCAATCGTTAGTGCCACGGGGACTTCATACATATCATAATCAATGTCGGTTGGTACAATCGCCATGTTCATGGCATTACTGTAATTGAACTTTGCACTGAGCAGTCCTGAAATTTCATCCTCTTCAAAATCGTTCTCGAAGTCTGTAACTTGTATGTCTACATACAGGCTGTCTGTTGATTTGAAGATTCCTTCATAGATATCATCTGCATTCGCACTCAACACAGTCTTACCAGAAATGCCGATATGGGCATTGGCAGGGAAGATATCGGTCGGAGGTGTTTCGTTGATCATACTCTGAATAAGACTAGTAAGCGAATCAATCTCTCCTTCAAGGATTAGGTCCAGATAATCAATATTGAGATCGAACAGCGTACTGATTGTCTCACCTTCGGTTTTGTCAATTGCAAAATGTTCATCATCAATTTGTAATGAAAAAGACCCGTTAATAGTTTTTGGGACGAAATATACTGAATCGGTCGTATCTAAAGCCAATTCTGCGAAAGCATTTTGCATTCCCATCAGCCCCAATTCCAACGACGCCAGCATCGATTCAACTACTGATCCTGCTACTTCATCGACATCTGCTTGTTCGGGGATTTCTAAAGTCCCCAAATTGGAGAATCCGACTGCTTGATAGGGAGTAAGGGTAA
>JAAYDK010000319.1 GCA_012729295.1 Spirochaetales bacterium
ATGTCCATGTCGGCGTACCATGGTTACAGCTGATTCTTAATGAGAACATATTATCGCCAGCGATTCCGTGTAATCTGCAACTGGAACATATCTTCTTACCAAGAATCTGTGCTTGCGACTACCAAACCTATCGTTTGAGACTTGGTTATCGAATAGCCATACTTATGTGTTTTATGGTAGAGTGCCGGTTATGTACCACATTGATATCAGGTTTGTAAAGAATGAATTGGCTGCGAATAAAATGGTATTCGCACGTGGAGAAAATCTGTACCTGTTGGGATTGTGCCGATTGGTGCAGTCACATCCCGGTAGCGGAATATTCACGTACGTAGTCGGCGGAGGCAGCAGGGAATACGAGGTGAAAATCGCCCTCGATGCGAATTCGGGTATCAAATCTACGAGTTGTACTTGTCCATACCCACACGATGGTTGTAAGCATGTGGTAGCTTCCTGTCTGGATATCAAACGACGAATCGAAGAACATCGCCTTATGGAGTTACAGGCAGATCCTTTCGTATCGAAAACCACCATCGAAACGAAAGAAAATACTGGTCTTACGTCTTCCAAAGTCCGTGCAAACCGCGCTGTTCCTATCCCGGCTGCCTCAGAAGCAATGATGTTAAAGACACCGTCGAAGCATACACATACTCCATACTTGTCGCCTGAAGAAATTAGATCGCAGGCACTGCAATCGAGAATAGAGCGAGCCGGATCCGAGTCCTTTAAGTTGATGAGTGGCGATACTTACGTGGGCGTTCATCATGTACGACACATTTCCGATGAACCTTATACGATTACTGTGTATGATCCCGTAAAGCGGCTGGCACATTGTACTTGTCCCGACTTTGCCGTTAATAATCTGCAGACGTGCAAGCACCTCATATTCGCGTTTAAAGAATTGGACAAGCGATTCATGCAAAAAAATACGACGACGCATGATAATCGGACTGAAACACCTCTACCGTTTGTCCATATCACCTGGAATTCACAGATTCGCAAACCAATCTGCCATATCCCCGTGAACGTAGATTCCGCAGTTTCCACTCTTCTTGAACCGCTGTTCGATGAACGCGGAGACTATCGGCTGGTTTCGCTCAAGCCTCTCTTTGATTTGTACAGAGATTGCGAAAATAAAAAGTCAGCCGTTGAAGCAGCTGTGGATATAAAAGCCGGCTCGCAAGAAATAAAGAGCAAGGTCGTACCGACTTTCCGTTTCGACCAGCGGTTGCTTGAGAAGATCGACGAGGTGTTTTTCGATGAGCAGGTTGCGAATATTGAGAAAGAATATAACTTCGACATGTCCTTTCTCAAGACAGAATTATATCCTTACCAGACCGAGGGTATCAGATTTGCGACTTTTAAGCGTTCGGCGATTCTAGCAGACGAGATGGGTCTGGGTAAAACTCTGCAAGCGATAGCTACGGCGTGCTTGAAAAAGGAAGTGTTTGGAATTGAACGCGTGTTAATCGTATGCCCTGCTTCGCTAAAACGTCAATGGAAGCAAGAGATTGAGAAATTCACCGATTACAAGGCATTGTTGTTGGAGGGTTCGCCCGCATGGCGGCGCCATACGATAATCAGGGATAAGACATTTTTCAAGATTATGAATTATGAGATGATCTTGCGTGATATCGACGCAATCAAGCAGCAGCCACCGGACTTGGTGATTCTGGACGAGG
>JAAYDK010000320.1 GCA_012729295.1 Spirochaetales bacterium
GCAGCGTGGCTATGAAGTCAGCCATGCGTTGAATCTCGCCTTCATGATTGTTGACGTCTTCGATGAGCATTGATTCGGTCATTAGCTTATGATGTTTGTTTTCAAGGTAGTTTTTCGAAAACTGCTGCATCCCTTCTAGAATATCTTTGTGCACCAACGAACCATGCGGCCGGTCTACACGACGCCAGACATCGTCTGTAACCGCATCGACTTTCAATGATACCCAGTCAACATCCATAAGGGCTTGTTGCACTTCTTCCTGCCAAATAAGGGAGCCGTTGGAAATGATGGCAATCGGAACACCCATTTTTTTTAATTCTCGTATCAACGTGTGCAAATTGATATCCAGTGTCGGCTCCCCGTCAGGGACAATTGTGATATAATCAAGGCCTTGATTTGATTCGCGTAATGTTTCCAAACGATGCTGTACGGCTGATGCCAATGCATACGGTGAATAAAATTCTTGTCTCTTTACGGTAAAATGAAGCGCTTTCCCTAATTGGCAATATACACATGCGTATGTACAATGCTTCGGAGGAATATTATTTACCCCCAAACTCTGCCCGAGCCTTCGAGAAGGAACTGGCCCAAAGATTTCAGACATGATGCTATCCTTTCAAAGAAAAGAAACGTAAGGATTCACAACTATATGAACACATCAGGTGATTCGTACGGTTATCTATCTCTCATTTTTTTCGCAAGGACTTCAGCAGCCTTTATCAACGGGTATCCTGCAGGAGATCCGGTCAACAGCGGTTGAGTTCCAATCTGCATGGTCAGCAGGGCTTTAACGGTAACTCTGCTTTGAATCAAAAATCCAATGGCGTTGGTTAGTTCACCGGTGCTGTAACCACCGTATACTTCACCACCAAGAATCATGCCGCAGTCTGCAGCAACAATTAATTTAACTGTTTGTTTGTGTGAATGACTGAGATTACCCGGATGCGTATCCATACCGGTAAAGCTTCCGCTTATAATATTAAAATTCTCCTGTATAGCTCTTGCCTCGGTAATGCCTGCCGTACCGAATGCATGATTTCCGATAGCAGTCGAATAAATGGCTATGGTTCCGGTAAAAGGTTTGCACGGACTAAGTGTATAGAGATTCATGCCTGCAGTTCTTGCCTCGGCGCATGCAGTGGAAGCCAACATGGTCCTGTCAAGCTTTCTGGTTACAAAATCACGCTTCTCTGCACAATCACCAACTGCCACAATATCGTTAGAGCAAGGAAGCACTCTCATATACTCGCACGTACGAATAAATCCGAATTCATTCAATTCAATGTTTGCTTTAGCCGCTATCTCAGTATTCGGAACATACCCCATGGAAAGAACCACTGCATCTGTATCAATTTTTTTCCCTGATGACAGTAGAATATAATTGACTTTGCCATCCTTTCCGATTATTTCGGAAACTCCTTCGCCGGTTATCACATTAACCCCGCGCTCACGAAGATGTTCTTCGGCGATTATCCCGAACTCTTCATCAAAAGCCTTATTGAGAATAGTTTTTTCAATTTCGACCAACGTTACCTTAAATCCCTTTTTATTCAATTCATCGGATACTTCTACGCCGATGAACCCTGCACCGATAACCACAATGTGTTTTGAAGCAGAGATTTTTCTCACCATATCGTCCAGATACACCTTATTTTTCGGGATGGTGAACACATTTCCCAAATCAGCGCCTTTCAGCCACTTGGGTCGGGTAGGAATCGAACCCAGTGCCAATATCAATTTCGTGTAGATTAACGTCTCTCTTGCTTTCGAAGTACAAGAATGTGCTTTTACATCGATATCGACTATCTCATCTATCAGAATTTCAACCCCAACACTCGTAAGTAGTTTATCAGGAAGAATGTCCTGTTCCGAATCTTTCAATGATCCGAATATGTACGGAATGCCGCAAGGGATCAGCGCGTGTTGTTCTTTGCGTACGAGCACTACTTCCTTCTCAGGATAGGTCGACTTAACTGTAATTGCAGCCTGCAATCCGGAAGCACCTCCGCCTACTACCAATACATCGACTTTTCTCATGTCTCTCATCTCCTTGCTTGATGGCTTTAACAGGTAATAATTACCTTAAGATGGTTTACGTGTTTAATTGAGCATATGCATAACATCGTCGACACAACTCTTTCTCACACACCGTACACGTGCCGTCTTTCATTTTTGTAACTTCAGATAATTGGTCTAATTTGTATGAAAGTGCTTTTAAAACGCTTCGCTCAATATGGTAATGCATGAAATACCCGTGTTTGACACCATTCACAATTCCGGCATTCCTGAGCACTTTCAAGTGTTGCGATACTGCGGCTTTCGATATATTCAAAGCTCTGGCAAGACCACTGACACAGATATTTTCCTCGAGCAGCATGTGAATTATCTTGAATCGCGTTGGATCCGACAACAATCTCAATACTTCAAATAATTCTGGAATAACATCACCTCTTACGCATTTGTTTAAGCCGTCGCTTAATCATAATACCAGAGAGAAAGTGTCATAACAAGGGAATTCGTCAAAATAAGATATTCTGACGTATATACCGTATAGAATGTGAGGTGCTACCTGATGTATATGATTAATGTAAAGACAACACTACATTGCGTTATTCATTATCATATGTATATGCCCGAACGGGACGCACTGATACACTGCTACTCTTTCTCGCTAGAAATTGAGTACGGTCAAAGAAAAGCTGTGCCCAGGCTCCATTTCCATCTTCCGACGAACTAAAATAATGGAGCGGAGTAAAGCCACCTTTCCCTTTTGCCGCCAATCGAACCGTCATTATCTTCGTGATAGTATGTTGGATTATCGATACATGTCTAATAAA
Organism: Spirochaetales bacterium; assembly: GCA_012729295.1. Classification (GTDB taxonomy): domain Bacteria; phylum Spirochaetota; class Spirochaetia; order Sphaerochaetales; family Sphaerochaetaceae; genus JAAYDK01. The sequence goes on from JAAYDK010000320.1 coordinate 2,838, forward strand.
GTCAATAAATTTAGTCGAACACCATGAACATAGTCATAGAAA
>JAAYDK010000321.1 GCA_012729295.1 Spirochaetales bacterium
CATGCGGAGTCCGAACAACTCCATGAAGCTGTTTTGCAATCGACTGGGCATATACCCAGTTGTTTTTCCTGCTGTAGGTAGTCAAGGTTTCCTTACCATACACAACCGACCTTGGATAGAAGTAGAAACTTATGATCATTCCTAAAATAATGAAGACGAATCCGATGCTAACTACGATAAAACTGGAATCGGATCTAAATAACAATCCGGTATAAGCCTGTGAATCGGTAAACGTAATGTCGAGATTTTCGAACGGGATTGTTTCATGAGGACCGACAATATACGATTCTACGGGATTCCCAAACTGATAGAGCGTTACGGCATAGTGGGGATTACGTTCCCTTTCCGAAAGATTGACCGGTTGCTGGTCGCCTCCGATGCCCAGTTCCGGGTAATACCGGTAAAGATATACGCTCAAATGACTGTCTTGATGGAAATAACTCGAATTATTGAGCATGTATCCCTCTTTCACTATCGTCTGAGAATCTCTATCGACGATTTTGAGATTGTTCGCCCATCCATAGCTTGCCTGATAAAGTTTTACTCCCTTATGGCTAAGAGGATTGTTTACCCACATAGACCGACTGAATGAAGACCCGTCGTCGTCCGTAATCGTAACATCGCTGACATATTGGCTTACTGCACCCGTATCGGTAAACGTCATGGAAAAATCATCAAGGCGAAGGGAAAAACCCTTATCGTCAAAATATATTTCATTTCCCGGAAGCAAATTCATAGATGATTCTTGTGCTGTAGCAGCTTCAATCACACCTCCGATCATTATGATAATGATTCCGATATGTACAATCGTGGCACCCCAGACGCCCCAGGTATACGTACTAGCCCGAAATCCTTCTTCGGTTTTTTCGATGGTGTAGCGTTTGTTTGTAAAATACTGCTGCGCCGATTTGCAATCGACTTGATGAACATGAATACCGCCGGCTTCGCCTACCGTAGAAAACGTGCGTCTGGATAACGAAAGCTGTCCTTTAAGGGATCTGAACGTGCAAAGTACTAGATTGATGGTAAATAAAGCCGCCAGTACCATAAAGATCGGCGAACTGTATGCCGTATCCAGATCGGCTGCAACAATCAGCTTTCCAAAGCGCCCATACCGTTCCAAATAATATGAAGCATCTAAATGTTGTGGGATAACCGTTCCGATAACAATGAAAGCAGCAATTAAAATTAGCAGCACGATTGCGAATCCGAGCGATGCAAGAAATTTGTGTGTCTTAAGAAGAATTTTTCTCATGTGTCTCCTTTATAAACAAAGAACGAACCGGAGGGCAATACCTCCGGTTCTCATCTGCGTGCTATCGTATCGCTACGGATTCAGCGCCGGCGGAGCTCCGGTGATCAGCAGCTTGTTTGCGGCACTGTCTGTTGGCCGTAAATCACTCTCGCGAAGGAATATCCGATCGTTACCATGGCATGCGTCGCAACTTTCGTTCTGAAATGTCGATTTTTGAATATTATGTGTCGGCGAATGCTTCCAGTTGGTGACATCGTCATAATTTACCAATAGACCGTCGCCAGCTTCACTAAACGAATCAGCGGTAGTCGGGATATGACGCAATGCTACATATTTATACGGTCGCTCTTCTGTCGGATTTGGATTCAAACCGATCCGGAAGAGAACTCTCATCTCCGAACTGCTGGATAATTTTGTGCGATCATCCGAAATGTCGACATGGCATTCGAAGCAGTTTTGATTAGCCTGGGCGTGACAAACCTGACAAGACAGATTGTTACCGTGTATGTTGTGAGCTTCGAGTTCCGATTTCCCTGGAGCTGCATTTTCGTGACAGTCGAGACAGCTCGGGAGGGCCGGCTTGTCCCACATCGATGCATATGCTTCGCCGGTTCCATGGAAATTGTCTACCGTATGGCAATCTACACAGGTCATTCCGGCTTCGAAGTGAACGTCCCGTGCAAATCCTACGGTCCCCATAAATTCACCCGCATTTCGTGCACCGTGACATCCGAAACACGTCGATTCCATCGGTGGAGAGCTGAAGAATTCGTGCTTGTTAATCAAGCCCCCTGCATAATTCTGTGGTCTGCTAACATGGCATTCGCCGCACGATGCATGACACGTCGCACAGTTAAGATTCCATACCTCTCCCAGACCTTTGTGAGGATCATCCAAGGCATTCGGATCACCGGCGAAACCGATAAGCGAATTGGCAAATCCCCGCACTGTGTAGTGTAGAGAATTAGCATACGTTTCGGTAGCTTCTGCATGGCATTTTGAACAAATGCCGTTCATGTCGTCCGAAGGAGTCGGATTTACCCCTACGTGTGCTTCGGTATAGATTTCGCTGTTCGGTCCACCATGGCAGGTTACACAACCGAGTTTACCGTGTGCGGTATCGAGAAATTCTAAAGATACTTGATATTTTTCAAGCGCCGAAAACTCCGGCGCAGCCGGGCCTCACCCACCTTCCCCGCCGTGTCCCGAATCTGTAGGTTCGGATGCCAGCTTGGTTATGGGATGGGTTTTTGTGTGGCAAGCGATGCATTTATCGCTATTCTGCGGTTCGATATCTACGACCTTTGTAAATCGGGCGGTTACTGTCATGCTCTTTGAAGAGGCTTCTTGTTGCTCGGCTTTTGAGCAGCCGCTCATAAAGAATCCGACAAAAAGAGCCAAAGTCCACAATAGCCAGTAACCTAACGGTTTTTTTACCTTGTTGCTCATAACGATTCTTCTCCGCCACAGAAATTTATGGGTTATTATATCATTTTTTATCGATAAGGCAATCGCTATACGCTAGAAATTTGATTTTGTGTCAAATACTGAGAGCTTAAAGAACCCTTCTGCTGTCTCCTATTCGTTCTACGATACGCTCTTCTTCCATTTTGTTTAAAAGCGGTATCATGTATTTTCTGGAGAGCGGTAA
>JAAYDK010000322.1 GCA_012729295.1 Spirochaetales bacterium
ACTCGTCAACGGTGCAGAACCTGAAAGCCTTGACCCGCATCAGATTCAGGGTGTTCCCGAACACAGGATTTATGAGGCGTTGTTCGAGGGTCTTGTCGTATACGATCCCAAAACAGCCAATACGATTCCAGGAGTCGCAGAAAGCTGGACCGTCAGTGAAGACGGAACTCAGTATACCTTCAAACTTCGCGAGGCCTACTGGTCGGACGGCGTAAAAATCACCGCCCAGCAGTTCGTCGATTCGTGGATTCGTATTCTCGATCCGGCAACTGCAGGTCCATATGCATGGTTCCCGAGCATGTTCCTGAAGGGGGCCGCCGAGTTTAACGCAGGCGAAGCTCCTGCTAGTTCGGTTGGAGTTCGTGCCCTTGACGAATCCACATTCCAGATGGATTTACTCGGTCCGCTTCCGTATGCAATCGGTGCTCTGGCCCACTACAGCTTTGCTGTCGTACCGCTACAGGCAATCGCCAAATATGGCGACAAATGGACCTTGCCCGAGAATTTCGTCGGTAACGGACCGTTTACGCTTACCGAATGGGTACCGCAGTCGCACATCCGTGCCGTCAAAAACGAGACCTATTGGGACAAAGACAATGTGAAACTCGATGAAGTAGTCTTCTACGCGATCGACGACAACAATACCGCATACAACATGTTCCTCAACGGCGAAGTCGACTGGATGACCACTGTTCCTCTCGATCAACTCGAAGCCGCCAAGATCCGCAAGGACTATCACAACTACCCGCAGCTTTCGACCTACTACTACGAACTTCAGAACGAGCGGCCTCCGATGGATGACGTGCGTGTAAGAAAGGCGTTTGCAATGTCGGTCGACCGCCAGGCACTGGTTGACAAGGTTACCCGCGGCGGACAGATCCCCGCATGGGGCATCGTACCCGTAATGGCCGGCTATCCTGGTTTGGGCGAACCCAAATACGATGTTGCCGCTGCTAAGAAGCTGTTGGCCGAAGCCGGTTATCCGAACGGCGTCGGATTCCCGAAGACCTCCATCATTTACAACACCAGCGAATCGCACAAAGCGATTGCCCAGTTCCTGCAGCAGGAATGGAAGAAGAACCTTGGTGTAGACGTCGAGCTTGAGAACCAGGAATGGGCAACCTACCTGAACAACCGCAACGAAGGAAACTTCCAGATTGCCAGAGCAGGATGGGTAGGCGACTATCAGGATCCGAACACGTTCCTCGATATGTTCATTACCGGCGGAGCCATGAACGGTTCGCAATTCTCCAACGAAATCTTCGACCTGCTCTTGAATGAAGCAGCCCGCATGGGTGGTCAGGACAGAATGGATGTGTTGATGGAAGCTGAGTATATCTTCATCGATCAGGAACAGGCTATCATTCCGCTGTACTACTACACCACCAACAACATGATCGATACCGACAAATGGGGCGGCTGGTATCCGAATACCATGGATATCCACCCGACCAAGGATGTCTACCTCAAGTAGCATTAGCACTGAAGCTGATATCGACCGCCGCAGATTTTTGCGGCGGTCTTTCTTTCTAGGTACATCATTCATTGCGAGAGATGAAAAAAACCGCTATAGTCCATGCATGGACATTACATTATCCAGTTCGCATATCGGTGGCACGATATTCATCCCGGCAAGCAAATCACAGACAATTCGCGCATTGTTGATTGCAACCTTCGCAGAAGGCGAGAGCTTGCTCGTAAACCCGCTTGATTCTCAGGATACTAGATCGTGTCTCGATGCATGCAAAGCGTTCGGAGCCGAAATCATACACGAGGATAATGCTCTTAGAGTTATCGGCAAGGGGCTTCCGAAAAAACCTGTCGTCATAGACTGTGGTAATTCGGGTACGACATTGTATCTGGCAACCGCAATGGCCTCGGCTTCAGATAGTCCTATCACGTTTACCGGAGACGAACAGCTTTGCCGTCGTCCGGTCGGCAACTTGCTCAACAGTCTTGTGGACCTGGGGGTGAAAGTCGAATCTACTACACGACAAACTCCTCCGTTTACCGTACAAGGCCCTATTATCGGGGGAACTACTTCCATCGAGTGTCCTACCAGTCAATATCTTTCTGCACTCATGCTGGGTCTTCCTTTAGCAAAGAATGATACTACCGTGCTAGTACCGTTGTTAAACGAACGACCATACGTATCGATGACGAAAGCATATCTTGATGACCAAGATATCGAGTATTGGGAATATGATGATATGGCCAAATTCGTATTCCGGGGTAATCAAAAATACCGAGCGTTCACCAGAATCATAAACGGAGATTATTCATCGGCATCTTTTTTCTTTTGTGCTGCAGCTATCACCGGAGACCGCTTGGAAATCAAGGGACTGGATCCGAATGATCCGCAAGGCGATAAGGAAATCCTTTCCATACTATCTGCAATGGGATGTTCTGTTTCGTATAACGGAGTTTCGACCTTTGTACAGGGACCTCCCCGCGGTACATTAGTATCCGGTCAGTTCGATTTAAATACCATGCCCGATGCATTGCCGATTCTCGCAGTTGCCGCCTGCTTTGCAAAAGGGACGACGATTCTGAGTAACGTTCCCCAGGCGAGGATTAAGGAAACCGATCGAATCAGCTGCATGAGAAGCGTTTTGGACGCACTAGGTGCAGATGTAGAAGAACTTCCCGACGGTTTGGTTATTCACGGCACAGGAGCACTCGACGGTGGCGTTTGTTCGGGATACGGGGATCATCGAATCATCATGGCTTCAGCGATTGCCTCGCTTGGTTGCCGTACTTCAGTCACGATTAAAGGAATTGACGCCGCAGGAGTGACCTTCCCGACCTTTTTTAAGATTCTTGAAAACATAAAACACTATGTGATGTGAGGAAAGTTATGAAAACATACGAGTTACGCAGCGACACATTCACGAAACCAGTGCCGGCGATGCGCCAAGCAATGGCCGATGCACTGGTAGGCGACGATGTGTACCGGGAAGATCCTACGGTCAATCAATTAGAAGAGCTTGCCGCAAACCTTACTGGCAAAGAACAAGCTTTATTCGTGACAAGCGGCTCGATGGGAAACCTCATCAGCCTATTTATCAACGGTGGAAGAATGGCAGAAGTACTTGCCCATGCAAAAAGCCATATCTTCCATCACGAACTGGCATCGGCGGCAACAATTGCCGGTGTGCTTCCCATAGGTATCGACACACCCAGGGGATTGCTCAAGGCACAAGTTCTGGAACCGATGATTAAGCCGGTGGTCTACGATTTGGCAAGAACAAAAATGATCGAAGTCGAAAATACTATTGGCGGAATCTGCTACCCATTATCCACCCTGAAAGAAATTTATGCGTTGGCGAAACGCCGTTCCCTAAGTGTTCACATGGATGGTGCAAGAATTTTCAATGCATCGATTGCTACCGGTGTTCAGGTCTCGGAAATTGCCCGTTATGCCGATACGGTAACCTTCTGTCTTTCAAAAGGACTAGGTGCCCCGGTTGGCAGTATGTTATGCGGCTCAGCTGAGTTTATCGATAAGGCACGCTCGGTGAGGAAAATGCTTGGCGGAGGTATGCGGCAGTCTGGTATTTTAGCAGCGGCAGGCATCTATGCCTTGCACCATCACGTGCAGAGACTGGCAGACGATCATGTGCATGCAAAAAGGCTGGCGCAAGCCCTTCTTGATACCAGCTGGGCTCGAGTTTGCCTCGATGATGTTGAAACCAACATAGTGCTGTTTGATGTAGACGGAGTCGAGGCTTCGAGAGCGTGCGAAGTGTTTAAGCGGTACGGAGTACTTTGTACTACCGAAGGAACTCAACTCAGATTCGTCACGCATATAGATGTCTCGAATACCGACATCGATGAAGTGTGCGCCATCATCGCTTCAATCGATAAAAAGGAGTTCGACTCGTGAGTACGCTCATCTATTGCTTCTCGGGATCCGGAAATTCCTGGTATGTCGCCAAAAATCTGGCTGAGAAGCTAAGAGATTGCCGTGTGGTTAAAATTGAAACAACCGGAGGTACCTGTACGGTAGCAGAACCCTCCGATACTATCGGGTTGGTCCTGCCCACGTATTTCGGCGGTCCTCCCGCTATGGTTAAAACCTTTATCGAGCAATGCCTGACACCGATTGCCTCTTCGATCAGCTACCTGTTTGTCATCTATACTCACGGGGGACTACCCGCATACGTATCGGCAATCACCGAACGGTTGTTGGCAACTGCCACTCTGGTATGCTCGTATGCAGATACGGTTAAAATGGTCGATACCTATATCCCCTACTTCACCATACCTGATGAGGATGCACAACAGCGAATATTTGCCAAAGTTGATAAAAAGATTGCGCTCATCGCAGAAAAGGTTTCGAAAGAGACCATTTCTATCCTTCGTCGGCCATTATTCTCTCAAGTCTTTCAGCTTTGGTGGGAGAAACATATTGTAAAACTTGCCGATAGGGATGAACGATACGTCGTTACCGACGAATGTACGGGATGCGGATTGTGCGAACGACGTTGTCCTGCCGGCAATATTACGATACAGGAAGGCAAACCGGTATTCCATCACCATTGCGAACAGTGTTTCGGATGTTATCATGTATGCCCGTTTCACGCGATTCGGTTACAATCGAAGCCGTTAAGAGGTTATACCTGGTATCCTAATACACGATCACACTATTAATCGCTGTTTGGAGGATCTTGATGCCTTGTTATGATTTCAACTCTATCGTAGAACGCAGTGGATCTCTTTCTGTGAAATATGCTCCGCGTGCAATCGAATCAATCTGCAATAACGCTCATGCCCAGCCGTTCTGGGTAGCGGATATGGACTTTGCCGTCGCTATGGAAATTTCACAAGCGATAGCGGAGCAGGCCGCACACGGGGTCTTAGGATATCCTTTATTTTCGTCATTACGAGAAGAATTTTTCGATTGGGCGATGATGCGCCATCAATGGGGTCCCGATATCAATCGGATTGCCATAGGACCGGGAATGCTGACTACTTTGGCTCTTTTACTCGATTTGTACACAAAACGAGGTGATGCGGTTATTGTCCCGATGCCTGCGTATCGCCCGTTCGTCCAGATGGTACGAGAGAATAAAAGAACGCTTGTCGAATGGCATTTTACCTATGATTCGAAACAGCATCGATTCACCATCGATTCGAATCAACTTGAACACCTGATACGAGAACACCACCCTGGTGCCCTTATTTTCTGTTCTCCGCACAATCCGAGTGGACGTGTGTTTTCCTATGAAGAGCTGAATGAAGTTGCATATCTTGCAGCTAAATATCATATTATCGTAATCAGCGATGAAATCCATGCAGATCTTGCCTATCCCGGTTTCAAGCATATCCCTTTCGACACTGTGGCGCTCGATAACGGCTGTCGTGCGGTTACCTGCATGGCCCCGTCAAAAACATTCAACATTCCCGGCGAGCATTACTGTAATGCCGTTTTTACCGATAGCGAACTTGCCAAAGGATTTATCACGCGGCTACATTCGCTGTTTCTAGGGACCGGACTGTTTTCTACGGTCGCAGCGAGCGCTGCCTATCGCTATGGTTATGACTGGCTGATCCAGTTGATAGAATATCTGGATGCGCAAGCACACCATATCGAAGAAGTCCTTCGGCCTTCGCCGATTCGATGTATCGTTCCCGAAGCTTCCTTCATCGGATTCATCGATTGTTCTGCAATCGTAGAATCGGTAGCAATCGATGCAACAAGAAAGCCCGACCTGTATGATCCTGCCGGCAGTCCTCACGGAGGCCTGCTCAGCAGGTTCTTCGGCCAACGAGCAGGCATCGCGATGAATGACGGCTCTTGGTTCGGGTCAGACTACGGCTCATTCGTACGGTTTAATTTCGGTACGAGTCGCAAGCGAGTCGATATGGCACTCTCACGCATGCTGGAAGCAGTCGATCGGTTAGATTAGGAACATTGCCAAGAGACTTCTGAGATATCCCGTAGATAACATACCATCGATTCGATGGGCTTATCAGTAATCTGTCTTAAGGCTTCGCGGTACATTGCTACCTGACGAGTATGCTTGCCAGCGAAGCGTAAGACGTCCGTTTTAAATTCGACGATACGTACCGTATGTTCGTATTCTGCTACGAGATCTATCGTTCCGTATATAAGGGCGGGTTTTCCTTCAACAATATGTCGAAAAGCAAAAGACTCCTCAGTCGAAATTCTTAAAGGATTCTCTTCTATCAGCTGTTGCCAGACAGGAGAATGAAAAAAGCGAAGAGCCAAATCGCTTGCAAAACGAGCTATTTCTTGCTTTCGAACGGCCTGCGTATCAGAAATTTCTTCAGGTATGCACACCATCGGATCGGTTGTCTTTTGTACGACGACGGAGTATTGATCGTCCATTTGCTTGATGGTCTCGGAGATAACTGCATGACACCAGGTCCCGAAGGCTGCAGAAAGACGGTGTTCGACAAGGTATGCGTCGATCGGTAACGACGGTAATGGTTCGACATCTTTTTCACCATAATCGTCCACTTCTTCGACAAGTTCGGTTACGCCATACGTTTTACGTTGCGATACTACGAGGGGGGACGCATGCCGATGATAATAGGATTCTAGTGCATGCTTTCTCTCAAGCAGCTGCCGATGAGTTGCCGATAATCGAAAGACCGATTCGGGAGCGTCGTGAATGCGATCGATCTTCATGATTCCGACTTGGGCCGCTTCGGAACTTTCTATACCCAATGCATGTCGGATCGACATCATCATATTTTTCAGATATGCCTGTTCTCCCGTGTTTTGTTTTGATTCGCTTCCGGTAAAAACCAAGTGGGTTTGCGCTCTGGTTGCACCTACGTACAACAATCGCTTCATCTCTGCCGTTTCCTGAGCTTCAAGCAATTCGCGTCGGTCTTCATACACGATATTCTCGATATTCCGTTTATAATAACGGTCTTTGTAGGGTTCCATATGATACACAACAGGAATATGTGAAAGATACTCAGTCCAGCACGGGGTACCTACAGTTCGGGTACGGGCCCCCGTATTAGCTACGATCACGATAGGGAATTGTAGACCTTTCGATGCATGAATGGTCATCATCCTGACTCCGTTGGACTGTTCTCGCAGGATTTCCAAATCGGGAATTTTTTCGTTCTGTCCCAATCGCTCTCTGATGAAATCAAGATACTCGACCAAGGTATACCCATGTTTGTCATAATTACGGGCGAGCTCGAGCAGATATTCTCCGTGTTCGAGATAGACGTGCCGTTTGGGATCGGCTAACAAGTGGTACCGATATCCACCGTCATACCACAACAATCCTATCAGTTCGGCGATTGAAAGACGCGAAGCAGAGCTTGTAAGCATATCGAAAAGTACACGAGCAGCCTGATACGAATCGCTTTCAATATCCTTTTCAAGAGGGGCAAAAGGTTTTGAATCTTTATCATACTGCTCTAAAACCTTAAGGATTGCACAATCG
>JAAYDK010000323.1 GCA_012729295.1 Spirochaetales bacterium
CCTGAAATCTGTCATGCTTAAATGTGTGTGAGCGTTTACAAGACCGGGAAGGGCTAGCATATGATCAGCGTCTATTACGTGTTTCGCCTTAAAGAAATCAGGCTCTTTTCCGATAAAAACGATTTTTCCGTAATCAACGCCGATTGATCCGTTAAAGGATAATCCTTCTTCGGTCATCGGGAGGATCTGCGCGTTTTTAATTAGTAAATCCATACGGGTACTGTACCACAGATTCTGGTACAAAGTCACTCATTGCTGCAGTTATCCGAAACTCCAATGGTATGGTAATTTCCAACGGTCGCGTAATTTGACAAGCATCGATTGGACCCGAACCGGCAGCGGACAGCCCGACTCAGCGTGTGAAATCCTATAATTCCATTCGATATCCCCTGCTGTATAAATTGCATCATATCCAGGAGCCTTTTGAGAGTCCCGCAAAGCTCTGCAGATTGAGCCAACCGTTTTACGACAATTGCCCAACCCCATAAAGAATTCCGGATTTATTGCGATAAAGCTATGGCCGAAATGGACAGGTTGTGTATTATTATCGCCGTCGAGAGCTTTCATAAAGGGACCGTTTTGAAGACAACTGCAGAGCATTTCAACAACGGTAGCCAGACCGTATCCTTTATGGCCTCCCGATTCTCTTATCGACTGGTATGTGGAACATGTCCACACAGCTGCGATAGAAGGTCGGTTGGACAAGGTAGATGCGGTATTCGAAGAGCACTAGAATCCGTTCAACAGCCTCCCGATCGTTCTGCCTACTTTTCCCCTTTGAATTTTACGAGTGCTGGTCATGGCCATTGGTTTGTCCAATATGGTTATTCGCGAAATCTTCTTGTACGAAACCAGTTTGCGGTTGACTTCAGCGACAACTTTACCCACATCTTCCTCTATGTTTGCCTGATTAAGATTTTTCTGCTTGTAGTAGTCCTGATTCGGATAGATGACAGCCTCGATTCCTTCTGCACGTTCAGACTTTTTTGCTACATAGGGGCGAACAAGTATTTGTTCGATCTGAGGGTAGAGCTGAAACGAATCTTCGATTTCTTCAGGATAGACATTTTTACCACCTTCGGTAACGATGATGTTCTTGGCTCTCCCTTTAAGATACAGATATTGTTCCTTATCCATGCTTCCTAGATCACCGGTACGTAAAAATCCGTCTTCGGTAAACAGTTCCTTGGTGTTTTTCGGATCGTGGTAATACCCTTTGCAGATATTCGGTCCCTTTACCTGAACTTCGCCGACACCGAACAGATCGGGATTGGCTATGCGCATGGTTACCAGGGGAAACACCTTGCCGACCGATGTAACTTTAAAATGACTGACAGGGTTCAATGTAAGAATCGGAGCAGTTTCGGTCAGACCGTAGCCCTGAATAAAATCAATACCGAGCTGCTGATAGCGTTTGAATACTTTTGGCGACAACGGTCCCCCTCCGCAGATGCAGAGTTTGATGTTGTACATGCCGATTCCCTCGAGCATCGTTTTAAACCATTTTCTACCGGGATTCTTCTTGAATACTTTTCTCGCGATACCGTTGATAAAGAGCATGATATGAACAAGGATATAGGTGAATAATCCTTTCTCGCGTACCTTTTTGAACAACCCTGCAAGCAGCTTGTTGAAAATTAGCGGAATTGCGAGAAATAATGTTACATGACCTTCGCGCATGTCGCTGAGTATTTTTGCCACAGCCATTTGCGATCCGAAAATCAACTCGCACCCGTGCATGAGCGATTCTAAAAATACGGCAGTCATCGAATAAGAATGATGTAACGGTAACAATGCGTAAAATACATCGCCAGAGGTAATCGATAGAAATTCCGGATCCCCAGCCTGATAGACGTCGCTGGTAAAATTCCCATGGGTAAGCATCACTCCCTTTTCATTGCCGGTGGTTCCGCTCGTAAATAAAATTGCGGCAAGATCATCTTCTACGGTGATTATCTCGCGGTATGCGGTAGAGGAGCGAACGGACCAGATACATTCATATGATTCATCCGGTGACTCGTCGAGCACAATAACCGCTTGCAATTGGTCGAACCAGGAATCGCGGTGAAGTTTCTCTAAAAGGTCAGTATCGATACATACGATAGTTGCACCTGCGAAGGCACCGAGCTGGCTAACACGTTCACTCGGCATCTGGCTGTCTAGGGGGACTACTACCGCACCGCAGAATAACGTTGCCAGATAGGCGAGTGCCCAAGCCGGTGTGTTTTTACCATGGATGACAATACGGTCGCCTTTTTTGATTCCCAACGATTGAAAGTAGGCACTAATGCGGCGGATTTCTGCATCGGCTTCGGCGTAGGTAAAAGTCTTGGTTGTTTTTCCAAGGGAGGTAAACGCCTTATTTTGCCCATGATTCATTACCGAAATTGAAAACATCACGGGGATGGACGGCCATGTCCCCTCGAATATTTTTCCCCTGTATTGATCGAGACTATCCCAGATTCGCTCCATAATTTCCTCTTAATGTAGATAGTTAATTATTACTATCTGCAGTTTGAACGTCTAATGTCTATTATGTAGCTAGAGTGAAGTGGATTGTCAATATATGTCGTTATTATTTATTGAATCTATAATTGTTGTAAATAGTATGAATTAACTATACTGATTTTTCATGCGATTTTGCCAAATCGGCGAGCGTAGTCGATTCGAGTATCTCATCGATTGCTTTTTGAAGTCGTTTATAGAGCGGGAGTGTTGGACAATCATCGGCTCGTTCGCATAACATTGGATTATGGGCGATACAGCTAACCGTCGAAAGATGATTTTCGACCGATTGCAATATGGACAATACGGTATAACTGTCTGCTGTTCGTTTTAGCCGATAGCCGCCGCTGGCACCACGAAGAGCTGTGATATGCCCATCTCTTACGAGATTTGCCGCAATCTGTTCCAGATATTTCATCGATATTCCCAATCTCGCAGCACTATCGCCAAGAGCAACAGAAGTATCGGTATGACGGGCAAGATCTACCATATAACGCAGCGCATAGCGCCCTTTCGTCGAAATCAGCATAAGCCGTCCTTTTATAAACCGATGAGTGATTCACCGAGCTGATGAAGGTACATGCCAAGGATAAACATGTCCGAGCCGGTAAATTTCTTTTCTAGGCAGATGCTGCGTGCACGTTCTAATTCGTTTTGGTGTTGCAGGCAAAATTTGGATAACGAGGCCATTGAAGCAACGCTGAATGAGTCGGAAAGTCCTAGATATCGCATCGCCTTGCGCGATTGTGGATCGTATGGAACGATTGCGGCACACGTTGCCCAGAGGACTGATGTCGTGATCATGTCGTCCCCTATGGGCCTGGTAATCCCGAGTTGTTTCAGGTATGACTCGATTGAGGTGGCTATTCGCAATACGGTACGCTGGAATTCCGGTAGTACCAAATTTTTGAAACGAACATCGCGAATGATGCCGGCGTCGCTAGAATTCGTCATCTCGATAATCGGCTGTAATTGCTTTGCTTCAGCAGGCAGAACGACTGGGGCTCCCGGATCAGACCATTTAGATAAAAACAGCTGCAAATCATAGGATGCTCGTTTTGATCCGGTTGAGCATGCATGGTGGCATCGCTCCCACGATCGATAGATACTAAGCGAAGCAATATGTCGTGCAGACAATGTACTTTGGACAATATACTGGATATCTGTTGCGATCCCGGTTTGTTCTACACTCCGTTTGGATCGCAACAGATTTCTTAAGGTTTTCATTATTTTATCATACCGTCTCAAGGCATGATTCGTACATACCCGATTAGGAGAACAAGTACTGGTTTACCAAGTTGTTCAGCAATTCCTGCTTTCCGCTGATCAGTGGGGTTGCTGCCTTTCTTCCGAGTTCTGCAAGTTGTTCTAGCGTACACAAGCCCTTTTCATAATTTGCTCCGTCTCCGCTGTCGAACGAACTATAGCGTTCTTTTTTCATTGCGTCGATTTTCCCATCGCTTAGAATCTTGTCGGCAGCGAGTAAACCGAGAGCAAAAGCATCCATTCCACCAATGTGTGAGATAAACATATCTGAAAGATCAGTTGAATTCCTTCTGCGTTTTGCATCAAAATTCAATCCGCCCGAATGTAGGCCTCCGTTGCGCAGGATGATCAGCATCGCTTCGGTGGTCTCGTAGACATCGCTCGGGAACTCGTCGGTATCCCATCCGTTTTGCCTGTCGCCCTGGTTTGCGTCAACGCTACCGAGCATCCCGTTGTCTACGCAGACCTGCAGGTCGTGAGCAAACGTATGTCCGGCTAAGGTGGCGTGGTTGTTTTCGATGTTGCATTTGAAATCATCCTGAAGATCATACTTTCTGATGAACGCGATAGCGGTTGCCGCATCGAAATCGTATTGATGCTTCGATGGCTCCATCGGTTTCGGTTCGATATAGAAGGTGCCTTTGAATCCGATGCTTCTGCCGTAATCACGGGCAAGGCGGAAGAACATGCCCAAGTGCTCCTCTTCGCGCTTCATATCCGTATTCCAGAGCGACATGTAACCTTCACGGCCGCCCCAGAACGTATAGCCTTCGCCGCCGAGTGTGACGTTTACGTCCAAATTTGTTTTTACCTGCAGTGCAGCACGCGTCAGAACGTTAAATTCAGGGTTTGTCGCAGCTCCGTTCATGTAGCGCGGATGGCTGAACAGATTGGAAGTGTTCCAGAGCAATTTGACACCGGTTGCCTTCTGCAATTCCTTCAGATATTCGGCAATCTCGAGGTAATACTTTTCATATTCTGCAGCCGTTTCGCCATCGTATGCGACATCGGCATCGTGGAAAGCATAATAGGGTGCCCCAAGTTTAGTAATGAATTCAAACGCAGCCTCTGCCTTGTTACGGGCATTCCGGCTCGGATTCGAATCGCGCCACGGATATGTTTGCGTAGCTCTACCGAACGGATCGGTACCGTCGGCGCAAAAACTGTGCCAGTATGCGACAGAAAACCGCAGATGGTCTTCCATCGTCTTTCCGCGTACAATTTTCTTCGGATTATAGAATTTGAAGGCCAGCGGATTGTCCGATTTCGCACCTTCGTACTGAATCTTGCCGATACCTTTAAAATACTCGGTATTTCCTACAAAATAATCTTTCATAACACTCTCCTATGTTTGGTTTTATGAGAATAAAGGCGCAACTGCCCGTACGTACGCTAGATATCGATTATATGCCGCTTCGTATGAAGCAACATCTTCCTTGTTTGGTGTATATTGCTTTTCTTCCAATACC
>JAAYDK010000324.1 GCA_012729295.1 Spirochaetales bacterium
GCATAATCGATCGACCTGAGATCGGTGATGCTTTTACGTCCTTGCTCGACCTCGAATAGGGAAGGCACGATTTTTACTTCTGCCTTGAACGCCCCTGCGATATCCAAGGTTTCCTTCATCCTATCACTCGAAAGTTTAGTAATCGCGATAATCAGGACATTCGGCTTGTGCTGCTCCATCATGGAGTGAAGGTCGCGGGAAGTCCCGATTACCGGAATCCCCTGCACCATCGTATGGACTTTCATCGGATCATCATCGATAAATCCGATAATCGAGAATCCCAGTTTGTTCTTGAAATACATCCTGACAAGTTGCGAACCGACCTCTCCCGCACCATAGATAATCGCTTTCGGACGGCCGTCGGTATCGACTCGCCTGAAATGATAGGAACTTGCAACACGATAGATGATTCGATATCCGAGAAGAAAAATCGTCGAGTATACCCAATAGGTGGCAACAAGACGGAACGTATAGGAAAAATCCTTGCTGGCAAACAATACGATCAGGATGATGAGGAAACCGGAGACAGTTAATGCTCCAAGGCCTCTCACCATCAAATCAAGCGAACTGTCGACGATCCTGATCCGGTAAATCTTGAAGAACATGAGAGAGAGCACCTGGACGGCAATCAATGTGATAACCAGCAGAAGAAATTCATAGAACGTACGTAAGGTATTTTCAACTACATATATAGTTATCAAAGCTGATATGAAGCACACCATAATGTCTATGAGCAAAAACGCCGTACGGCGAAGCATGCGTTGATATTTACCGTCCATGACCTACTTCTTCCCCTCCGGAACAACAGCTCGTATTATTATCAAAGCTATCATATACTACGCGATACTATCCGACAAGCTTTATCTAGCGAGCAGTCCCGGGATACACATCCAGAGCTGCTTTCAAACAAGCAATTGCTCGTGCCAAGTCTTCTACATTCAATACATAGGCGATTCTCACTTCATCTTTACCTAAGTCTTTGGTTACATAAAAACCTTCGGCAGGGGCTACCATGACTGTTTCCCCGTTGAGATGAAAATCACGAAGCAAAAAAGTAGCAAATTTCTCTGCATTATCGACCGGAAGCTTTGCTACCAGATAAAACGCTCCGTTTGGAACGGTACAACGGACGTTGTCGATCGAACGCAACGCCTGAACAATGAAATCGCGTCGCTTCTGATATTCGTTACGAACCTCGTCAAGATATGATCTGGGGGTCTTCAGCGCCGCAATAGCTGCAACTTGTTCGACATCCGGAGGACAAAGCCTGGCCTGTGCAAGTTTCATGGCTCCTTCGAGAACTCCGTGATTTCTGGAAATCAATGCTCCGATACGAGAGCCGCACATGCTGTAGCGCTTTGAAAAGCTGTCGATAACAATCACGCGATCTGAGTATTGCGGATAACGCAATACACTGGTGAAGCTATGATGGTCATAGCAGAATTCACGATACACTTCATCAACGATAAGGAAGATGTCGTGTCGTTCGGCAAGTGCTAAAATTGCTTCGAATTCCTCGGGAGAAAAGATATAACCGGTTGGATTATTCGGACTACATAGCAGGATAGCTCTGGTCTTCGCATTGATTCTCTTTTCGAAATCCTCGATTGGAGGCAAAGCAAACCCTTTGTCCATCGTTGATGTCACCGGCACGAGCCGGACCATTGCACTACGGGCAAATGATGCGACATTCGTATAAAACGGTTCGGGAATGATAACTTCGTCATCCGGATCGCATAATGTCATGAGTGCGAATTGAATCGCTTCGCTCCCGCCGGTTGTAATCATGACATCCCCAAGAGAAATGTGGATGCCAAACGATTGATAATACTCAAGCAGACCTTTACGTAACGCTAATTCGCCCTCGCTCTGACCATAGGCGATAATTTCTTTATCAAAATTACGGATTGCTTCGATAACCTGCGGCGGGGTCTTGATGTCGGGCTGCCCGATATTCAGATGATAAATCTTAATACCGCGCTGTTTGGCTTCATTGGCATAGGGAACCAACCGTCTAATCGGCGATGCCTGGAATCCGGAAATGCGTTCGGACATATTCATGATGCAAGCTCCTCATCTGGTTTTGGATGTGTACGCGAACTATACGTTTCGCGTTGTCCGGGCTTGGCGACCAGCCGAAGAGGAAGGAAGCGTCTGATCAGTCCCGATCCGGATACGCTTCCCTACTCCCCGGCAGGGGAGCTTGTGGATTTGCCTGGCTGTTATCGATAAGTCTGTGGATAAACATTCGGTTGTCCAGCAACGGACTTAGGGCTCTGCCATGGTGCAGCCTGCTGATAACCCGGGCAAACAGCTCGGTGATATCTGCCTGGATAAACCATTCTTTCTCTGTCATGCATTTATCGTGGTACACACCGTTGGTTCCGATAATCCTGTAGAATACCCCGTCTTGATAAGCCTGATCGAAGTCTTCTATCGCAGTTCCGTTGAAAAACGGCAGGCTTACGATACAGATAATCTTCTTCGCCCCTAAATTTTTTAACTCGCGCATGGCAATCAACAACGTTCCGCCGGTTCCAATCATGTCGTCGGCCATTAAGATACTTTTCCCGTCTACATCACCGAGCAAGCTGATACTCTTTATGTTCGAATTCCGTGCATCTTTACTCACAACCGAATAATCGCGCTCCTTATAGAGCATAGCCAGGGGTCTGTGAAGTGCTTCGGCATAAAACTTGTTCCTCGGTACGGCACCGGTATCAGGGCTCACGACAACAAGATCCTGGTCATTAAAATCAATC
Source organism: Spirochaetales bacterium (assembly GCA_012729295.1). Lineage (GTDB taxonomy): Bacteria > Spirochaetota > Spirochaetia > Sphaerochaetales > Sphaerochaetaceae > JAAYDK01. The sequence continues at coordinate 2,763 of JAAYDK010000324.1, forward strand.
AATTTATGTAGTTGTATCAGTATTTGATAACTTGCATGCAGATTTTCAAGATGAGTGGTTCTGAAGCAGTTTTCGATTTCGCGCGAGTGTAAATCAAGCGTGATGATACGCTCGACGCCGCAATTTTCGCACATCCTGCCGAAAAAGGCCGCGGTCAATGCTTCTCGTCCGCTCTTTTTATGCTGTCTCGAATACGGATAGGTAGGCAAAACTAACGTAATTCCGTCGGCACCGGCGATACGGACTGCTTCTACAGTGGTAAACAAGAACATGATATGGTCGTTAATCGTGAGAGAAGTAGGTTCATCGGACCCTGCGACTTGCACTGGATATTGATTTGCTACATCGTACACGATGAATACCCGAAGTCCTCGGACCGCCTGAAGAAGCTCTGCCTTAACCTCTCCGTTTGCAAAACGAGTATATTTTACGGGGATTTCAAAATCGGGGCATGTGTATGTCTTCGGTTTCCTGCCCCTGGGAATTTTCTTACTGATTAAATCGTCGTTCAGGGTCACTACATCAAGAAACTGCTCCGGCGTCATTCCGTGGCGTTTCACCAATGCAGCCGATAGTTTCTGGTATCGATCCAAATAAAGCCGGCGTAGATGCTTAACAACCTTTCCGGTGAAAAATTCGGACCCGGGACCCGCTATGATCCCAAGCTTGTGGGGCTTCACGATGCTCATGGCTCGAGTCTAACACAACTGCAGTCGAAGGTGCAATGCTATTGAAGCGAGTTAGTCCATTCATTAATCCGACATTTTTAGATCATTTGTAAAATATCACTCGCCATTGTTACCGTTTCCTAGTATTGTATGTTATAAAAATGTCCGTAATGGAGGTGTCTATGAACAAACGATTCGTTCTTTGCATACTGCTTGTGATAATTCTTGTATTCTCACATGCAGCGCTCTTTGCGCGAGGTTTCGGAAACATCGCGATAGGGGCTCAGGCGGGATTTATCGCAACGGGCATCGTGGTGGATATCGATCTCGGTCCTATCGCGCTCAATGCCGGAGTGAATTATCCTTTGGGCTGGACCTATATCGCAGCTCTTGCCGGTGGAAGCGCAGCTGCATTTCCTGCACTGTTTACCGTAACGGCAGACGTAACCGCACCATTTCCGCTCGGTGAGGATTTTATGCTGAAGCTCGGAGCAAATACGGTTGCGTTTACTGATTTCCAAGCAGGCATCATCGGTATTGCCGGAGCTTGTATTAAAGGCGAGTACTGGATTCCAAATCGCAATTATGGATTATTCGTCAATCTAAATGTTCCTGTGATGGCCTACGGTGTAATCGGCGAACTAACCGGCGACGACACTGCTTCGGGTATGTTCTTCGATCCGGCGCTTCCATTGCTAGGCCTATTTACGACGACAGCTGGTGTGTTGTGGAGCTTCTAGTGCTACCAGACAACTAACGCTAGATCCATCTCGGTGAGCTTGCGGTATGCAGAAACATACTGGTTGAGCAACCGCAGGCTCTCCCTTTTTAGTTTTGCTGCAGCATCCGATTGGTCTGCCAGTCCGAGGTTTCCTGTAGTTCCGCTACTGGTTCTGCTTCTTATCGTTTCCACTGGATCATAGGCAGATATGCTTTCGAGGTCCGTACCCACGCTCTTATACAGATCTCTGAACGACCCACCGGATGATAATCGCTTCAGAACTTCATCTGTTGCATAGATTTCTTTACGGCAGCCTTGAAGCAACCTTTCTTGGTTCACGGTAAGATTGGACACCATGAGGTCCATGATCCTGACTATCTGTAATGCTGTTTTCGCCCCTGTAAACAGAGGCTCCTTCGTATCCTGAAAATCTCGGTTATAGCCTGAAGGGAGGCTTCTAATGATTGACTTGATACGCTGCGAACACGAACTCACGACAGCACTGCGGCTTCTTGTTAATTCCAAGCCATCAGGATTACGTTTTTGAGGCATGATACTGCTTCCGGTACACAGTTGTCTCGGAAGCGTGAAGTACCCTAATTCGTCCAGAGTAAAGAACATCAGATCCTGGGCAAGCTTGCTTAAAGTCAAACCGATGTAATCGCATCCGTCTAGTAGCAATGCCTCGAATTTTCCTCGGCTATTGTTGGCATACAGTACATTGTTTTGCACCTTCGAAAATCCCATCTGCTTCGCGCTGAACTGTCGGTCTAACGGAAGCGGGGTTCCATAGCTGGCAGCCGAACCTAAAGGACTTTGATCTAGCAGTTCGTTTATAGAAAGTACATGTCGGACGAGATCGTTCAGTTCTTCTGCGTATGCAGCAGCCCAGAGACCTACCGATGACGGCATGGCAAGCTGCATGTGGGTTCGTCCGGGCATCGGCACCATCTCGTACGTTTTTGCGAACTTGAACAATCGTTCGGCGAGAGCGGCACTCTCGCACGCCATTACTGCAGAAAATTCACGCATCCAAAGCCGGAGGGCAGTCTGTACCTGATCGTTTCGCGAGCGTCCGGTATGAATTTTCTTTCCCACGTCTCCGTGTCGTTTTGTAATGAACGACTCAATCGCCGTGTGGCAGTCTTCATCCTGAATCGTAATGGTGAACAAATTCTGACTATCAAGATCGATGACTGCACGTAATGCCGATTCGATAACAGAAAGTTCTTCAGCGCTCAGAATCAATGCCTTATGGAGGGTCCTGGCATGCGCAATCGAGGCAATGCAATCGGCCTTTATGAGATTTTGATCAAGCAGATAATCATTTCCAACAGTAAACTCTTCCATGAAGGAATCAATCGAATATCCCTTATCCCATAATTTGGCCATGTTGCGATCCTCCTACCTTACCGGCATTCTGGTACCGACAGTGTAAATAATCAAGGGATGCATTGCAATCAATTGAACGCATTTCGCTATTGATTATCTGCACGGAGGTCTTATGGGTATTCTCGCAAACCTAATTATGTGTCTGTGTTTGACCGTATGTTCTTGTTCAGTCGATCAACATGCTGCTGTGTACAATATCATGTCCGGTAAGGATCGCAATCCACCGATCTTTCAGGGCATCGAAACGAGAGATTCGTCTTTACTTGTCATCGAGTTTAACGAAGCAATCGAATGTTCGATTCATGATGTTTCGATCGATCAAGTCGACATTGACTCACTTTGGAGCGAAGACCATCGCCTATTCGTACGACTAGCTTCGCCGCTGTTACCGGGGAAACCTGCTAATTTTACTGCAAGAGTGTGCGATATCACGGGTAACTCTATGCGATTCAGCACGCGCTGCTGGGGAAAAAACGAACGATTGCCGTCAGTATTGATTAACGAATTTACGACCAAGGGAAATGCAAACCACCCTGATCGAATCGAGCTTATCTGTCTTGAAGAGGGGAACCTAGCAGGCCTATCAGTGTATGATGGAATCGGATATTCGTTCGACAGCGAGTTTATCTTCCCATCCTTTGAAGTAAGTTCGGGAACATACGTCGTGCTTCATTACAGCTCTGAGCCAACAGGCTCGAATGCGTGGGAGTTTTATGGCGGATCGATAGGATTGGGAAGCAATAACGGAGTTCTTTCCCTCTACGAATGTCCGCAGGGTCATCTGATCGATGCCGTCGCCTATAGCAATCGAACCAGTGATTCGGACGAACAATACGGGGGATTCGGCACAAAAAAAGTTTTCGAACGCATGCTGATATTAGAAGAAAGCGGATTTTGGAAAACACCGCTGCACCCCGAAGACGCAATTGACAGTACCTATACGACAGCCACTCGCTCTATGTGCAGAAGCAATGGTACCGATACCGATTCGAAGCACGACTGGCATGTCGTACCGACAAGCAAAGCATCATTTGGCAGCGAAAATTGTCAAGAAGTATACGTACCGTAATAAAAAAACCGGACTGGGTCCGGCTTTTTTAACAATAGCAATTTCCGTTTACAGATAAGGCGCGACAAAAGACTCCAGCACTGCAAGCGATACTGCTCCGATTTTTTGGTTCACAATCTTCCCGTCTTTAAACACAACCAACGTCGGTATGCTCGAAATATTATACTTCTGAGCCAAATCGGGATGTTCGTCGACATTTACCTTTCCGACTTTCAGCTTTCCGGCGTGATTGTCTGCCAGCCGCGCGACTGCAGGAGCAATCATTTTACACGGCCCGCACCAGACAGCCCAGAAATCAACCAGGACCGGCAGGTCGCTTTTCAGTACCTCATTATCAAAATTCGCATTTGTCAATGTGATTTCACTCATCGAAACCCTCCTCGAGTATAAAGAAAGTATACTATGATGGTTTTGAAAAGGAAAGTGACGAATGTCGATCACAAATTACGATTTTTCAGATTTCTTCGCAACCGGAGTTTCTACTTTATATTTCTTTCACATAAGCCTACTGTCATTAGTATTGATTTACGCAATAAATCACTTATAGGGTATATTTATAGAATATCACTTGCAAGGTATAAATTTTAGTAGTACCCTTTAAGGTACAGAGGGAGAGGTCTATGAAGTATTATGTACATACTCCATTGCAACTGAGTTCTGCACTGAAAGGTCGGCGTAATGAGTTGCAAAAAACCCAGCATGAAGTTGCCAATTCGGTTGGCATGCTCCAGAAAACAGTTTCCAAGTTGGAAAATCATATAGAGTCGTCAAGTGTGGAAAACCTACTTAAATTCATCTCAGCCCTTGGCTACAGAATAGTCTTGGAACCACAAGATACACAGGAAATGGAGTGGTGAGATGGGCAGAAGATCAAACAATCAGGTCCTTGGGTTGTGGATGAATGGGTCGTATGTAGGACGATGGGCAATCAATTCTTCTGGAGTACATTCACTTATTTATGATAGTAGTTGGCTACAACTACCACAATCTAGACCTATTTCACTCTCTTTACCATTTCAGTCAGGTATCTCTACCTTCTCAGGAACAATAGTTGAAAACTATTTTGAAAATCTTCTCCCTGAAAATGAAGCTATTCGCAAGCGTTTTGCCATGCGTTATAGTTGTCAAGATACAAAAGCATTTAGTCTACTTTCGGAAATTGGGAGAGATTGTGTTGGCGCCTTGCAAATACTACCAGCTGGTATGGAACCAAAAGATATCAAGATCATTTCTTGTAAAGCTTTA
>JAAYDK010000325.1 GCA_012729295.1 Spirochaetales bacterium
AACCTGCAACCGACGATCCTTCTCTTCTTTGCTAAGTTTGTATGTTCTTCCCATAGTCGTTTCTCCTATGGGTGATATTCTCCTTCAATCGCCTATACATTCATAGGATCGATGAGTTTACGTTTACTTACTCCTTGGGCCCGTATCAAGAATCTCTTCTGATTATAGTGGTAAATAGTATGGTTGTAAATATTGATGTGTCACAAGAAAGTGACTCTTTTAATTGATAAACAGCACCCTGCTTACTCATAAAGTCTAGGGCTTGCTACTGGCAAGGCCATCCTTTCGTTGAAGAAACACGAACTATCGATTATGCTTGATATGAAGTACAGAAAAGGATTCGATTATTATGCAACATTCGATACATGTTTCTTCCGAAATTGGTGCTCTTCGTGCAGTTTTATTGCATCGTCCCGGTAGTGAACTGGAATCGCTGACCCCGCGATACCTTGACTCGATGCTATTTGAAGATATTCCGTTTCTTGCTCAGATGCAGGAAGAGCATGATCAGTTCGCACGAGTATTGACAGACCACGGATGTCTTGTTTATTACGTCTCTGATTTGCTTAAGGAAGTGTTGGAATATCCTCAACTGCAAAAGCAGGCGATCGATTATCTGATCGAGTCGTCCCACATAGTTTCCCCCGATCTCGGACATATCATTCGAGAGCATCTCGAAGGATATTCTCCCGGTGAGTTGGCCTCATGCTGTATAGCCGGACTGAGAAAGGCACAAGTCGATCCAAAGATCAAGAAAAAAACTCTTTCTTATTACATTCGTGATGCATATCCCTATTATATATCGCCGCTACCGAATCTCTATTTTACCCGTGACCCCGCTACAGTAGTAAAAGATGGTATTTCGATCAACCTGATGAAAACAGAAGCCAGACGCAGAGAACGCTGGATTATGTCGATGATTACCAAGACCCATCCATTATTTGCGTCGGTACCCATACATGCCGATTATAGTGCGAACAGTAGTATCGAAGGTGGAGATATTCTCATGTTAAGCGAATCATGCGCAATCGTAGGCAGTAGCGCTCGAACCGAAGTCTGGGCAATCGAAGCCTTTGCGAGAACGATGATGGCACCCAAAGAATCGAAAGGAGAAGGCCTCGATCAGGTTTTGGTAATTCAGATTCCGTATACGCGTGCCTATATGCACCTCGATACAGTCTTTACCATGGTTGATAGGGATGCTTTTTGCATGTATGGGGGCATCGAGGCGTCTGTCAAGGTGTTTAGCATCACAAAAGGCCGACGCGATACTTTGAACATCCATGAAGAGCCGAACCTCAGATCCGCATTAAAGAAGGCGCTGAGCGTTCCTTCAGTACGGATTATCCGCGCATCTGGAGACGATGCTATCGCTGCCGACCGCGAACAATGGAACGACAGCAACAATACGCTGGCAATCGATTGCGGAACCGTCATCACATACCGTAGGAATATCATATCAAATGAAACGCTTGAAAAGAACGGTGTTACCGTAATTCCAATCCAAGGTTCAGAACTCGTGCGTGGCAGGGGAGGCCCCCGGTGCATGAGCATGCCGCTTTGCAGAGATCAAATATAGATAAAAAAGGAATCACATGAAATCGAAAATTCTACAAGCCCATGGGCATCTCATCGATTCAGGTTTGCTTTCCAGCATCCTCAATACCATTTTAGCAAAAGGCGGCGATTATCGTATCATTACGTTTGCCGTAGGAAAGACTCCAGAGGAAAGCAGCAGCCTTGAACTCGAATTATTGGGAAAGGACGATGAGTTCTTAGATACATTGATCCATTCTTTACGACCGTTCGGCGTGTTCGTCAAAGCAGTACCTCCAGCGGTTTTGGTACGTGTCGATGCAGACCGTCATGCACCCGAAGACTTTTACTCGACGTCCAATCATAGAACCGAGGTCTGGTACGATGGATCCTGGCGAACGGTAGAGAATCAACGTATGGATGCTGCATTAGTCTATGATGTACATAAAGCATCATTCTACTGCCGGAAGCTACGTGACCTTAAAAAAGGAGATCTCGTAGTCTGCAAAAGCGATTCGATTAGAATCTATCCGGTTGAATCAGAACGGAAAAATACAGACCATGCTTCTGATTTCGCGTTCATGACCGGTGATGTGTCATCTGAACGAAGTGTCGATATTGCAGTCGGTAAGATTGCCGCCGAACTAGAGAGAATAAAGCAGAAAGGCGGGAAAACTGTAGTAGTGTGCGGACCGGTAGTCGTTCATACGGGAGGGGCCGACGCATTGGCTGCTCTTATACGAGACGGATATATCCATGGATTTCTCGGAGGGAATGCCGTAGCAGTCCACGATCTAGAGCTACAGTTCTTCGGAACATCGCTCGGAGTTGATTTGAAGACTGGAAAAGTAGCTGAACACGGCCATAGCCATCACATGCGTTCAATCAATAAGATCTATGGTTGCGGATCTATCGAAGCCGCAGTCGAAACAGGAATTTTGAAACACGGGTTGATGTATGAAATTATCAAGTCGAAAATCCCGTATTGTCTGGCAGGCTCGATCCGAGACGACGGACCGCTACCAGAGACGGTTAACGACATGATTGAGGCTCAGCGGCAGTATGGCCAAATCATTGAAAACGCTGACCTGATCATCATGCTTTCAACCATGCTGCATTCGATTGGAACAGGGAACATGACACCATCGTGGGTGAAAACCATCTGTATAGACATCAATCCTGCTGTCGTAACAAAACTAACCGATCGCGGTAGCGGACAGGCTATCGGAATCGTTAGCGATGTAGGACTTTTTCTACGGGCGTTACGCGAGCGGTTGAAGACCTAGGATATAATGTTAAATTGCGGATGCTTTTCTTATGGTATTCATAGACCTGAATCGTTCAGACAAAATACTTATAGTCCATAAAATTAGCATGAATTGCTTTTTCTCATTGCCCGATCAATATGCTTGATTTATACTAGTGCACGTTTAGGTGGTTATTGCATGACACATCGCAATATAAAGGGACAACACATGAAAAAGACTAACATGGTTCTCGTGAATGCCAGCCCGAAAGGTGAATACAGCCTGACTCTGCAGTATGCAAAGTATCTGTTGATACATGAACAGGATGTCGAATGGACGATTATCCACGTTGGGGAAAAGCTCACAGATATGAGCTACGATACAGCATGGTTCGACGAAGCCTGTGCTACAATCGGAGCTTACGATGCGATTATCTGGGCAACACCGGTATATACCATGCTGGTTCCCTGGCAATGTATCAGATTTTTCGATTTGGTTAAAAAAGCCGGAAGACAGTCGATCTTTTCGGGCAAGTATGCCACCAGTGTGATGAGCTGTTTCCATTACTACGACCATCTTGCCGAAGAATGGCTGCGCGGTACATGTGAAGACCTCGGGATTTCCTTTATTGAAGGTATGAGTGTTGATAACAAAGACTTGCTTAGTAAAGAATTTAGAACCAGCATGCGTTTTTTTATGAGCGAATTTCACCTTGCGTGTAAACAGAAAGTACCCGTACCTCGCAAAAGTCGCATTCTCGAACACATCGATTCTCCACGGTTTGCGCCGTCTCCCAATCGTGAAATCTCAGGTAAAAAGACCGACATTCGTACGGTAATTCTTACCGATGAAAAGGGAAAAGACGGGAATCTCTCGCGAATGATCGAAGTGTTTGCTGCAGCATATCCGAATCAGATTGAAATCGTCGACATAAACGATTTTCCATACGAAGGAGCATGTCAGGGATGTCTTCGATGCGAATTGGTAGGGGATTGCGATCGTAAGGATGGATTCCAAAAATTCTATCAGGATTTAGTAAATACGTGCGACGTACTCATCCATGCAATTACAGTTGAAGATCGTTATCTGAAGCCGATATGGAAATTATTTTTAGACAGGACTTTCTCGAACGGGCATCGTACAAGCATGATGGGAAAACATACCTGTTATCTGGTAGCAGGCCATCTCAGTCAAGTTCCCGGCGTACGTCAATTCTTGGAAGGCAAGGATCATGTCGGACGAGAGAATTCGATGGGAATCATTAGCGATGAAGAACCCGATTCGTCAAGGTTGGAAATGATGTTGATTGATTGTGCTGGCAGAATAGACCGGGCGGTGCGTGCCAAGTATCAAAAAGGGAACAACTTCCTCGGTGTCGGGGGAATGAAGATTTTCAGGGATCTCATCTACGGAATGCGGGGTGTCGTACGGGATGACCATCGCTTTTATAAGAAGCGCAAGCTCTATGATTTTCCTCAAAAAAACATACCGAATCAATTGTTCAATCTGTTTATGGGAGTTGCATTTATGTTTAAACCAGTCAGGCTTCAGGCATATCTAAGGATGAAACCACTGTATATCCAGCAGCACAAACGTCTGGTGGATTCGAAAAAACTGTAAAGTTGTCCATATTTTTGAAGCAGTTCGTCAGCGTCCCAGATATTACTAAGGTTTGCTTTATCTTGAAATCTACACTTGATACGGTAGCCCGTTATGCCTACACTCTCTCTAGCTGCAAAACGGCTAGCGTGTGTATCGACACTTAGCGGAGAGTTAGTGCTGCATGGATACCAATAAGAAAATTACCCGTATCATCCTCATATCGACACTCCTCATCATCGGATACTTCACTTATGCCTTTTTTCGTGCCTTGCACGATTCCGACGCGGTTGCCCGACAAGTAAGAGCACAACAATTGTCTGATGAAAAGGTGAAATTGGACTTGTATGCACAGCAGCATGTAGATCGATTCTGCTACAACAATCTATCATCGGAAACCGATAGAGAGCTCTATCTTAAAATCTATGAAAAATTGCTGGGTCGAGAAGAAGTTCTTAACGGTATCCCCAGCGATAACGATTATGTGTACGAGATATTTACCTGCGTGTTCAACGATCATCCCGAGATGTTCTGGGTCGAACCACAGCT
>JAAYDK010000400.1 GCA_012729295.1 Spirochaetales bacterium
GCTTTCGAATGAAATCATTGATGCCCTACTTTTTTTACGATTATCATAAGAATACCTCCGATTAACCAGGAGCCTAAATGGTGGCAATAATCATTTTTTTCGTTCATTAATACTGACGCATCCTTGGTGTCAAGGCAATTTAGAAATGTCCTAATCCCAGTAATTTAGAAATGTCCTATTGTGATGATAAAGTTGTGAGCACTGGCTTGCCATTTATCTTTTTTCCATAGGTCCTCCAGGGATGGTCATAAGCAGGTGGCAAAGGATTTGTACTCTCTGATTTGGAAGAGACAATCGCAACTTGCCTGGATCTTTTCTCGACTTCTTCCAGAATGAGCAGATTGCCGTGGAACCAAGCTGAGACAAAACCGGAAGCATCGCAAGTGATCAAAACCTCCTGATCAGCGTAAAAATAAGCCGGATGACTGGTCACAACTTGATACACTCTGCCAGCATAATTGATCTGCAAGGTTTTGGTGACCTTGCGAAAGTCATGAATGGAGAAAAGGAAGGGCAAATCAAGCGTTTCATCCAAAGGGCGATGGAAGTCAAGGCTTGAAGCGGGTGACACAGCAAAATTGCGGTTATAGCTCCGTATGAACTCTGGCAAATACAGATTGGCCTGTTCATAATCGTTGATCCCCAGGAGACGCATTTCTTTGATGAGACGATCCTGCAAGGTTTGGTTGGCTCTTTCCACCCGTCCCTTGGCTTGCGGTGAATTGGCGCAAATCAGTTCGATATCCAGGGCGCTGACAGCCCGTTGGAACTGAGTGACCGGTTCATACCTGATGTTGTCTCTGCGATTGACCCGAAAGACGCTAAAGCGGTCACTATAGAAAGCCTGGGGCACGCCATGTTCCCGAAAGTAGCGTTGACACAAGTTCCCATAACTATAGAAACATTCTTCGGGAACAAATTCAGCCGCCAGGATCTGGCTGGTAGCATCATCCACAAACACCAATAGCGTAGCTTTTGGTCCCCGGTCTTCCAGCCAGGCATGTTCAGAACCGTCGATCTGAACCAACTCTCCGCGATGCTTTCTTCTGGGACGAGCATAATGGGGCTCAACCTTCTTTCTGACCTTTGCTTTCCAGACACCAGCTTCAATCATCATCTTTCGCACCGTCTCTTTGCTCAAACGGATTCCTTTCATCTGCTCAATCTTTTCAGCCATCAGTGTTGGTCCAAAACCTCTTAGCAGCGGATCATTGATAAAGTCTTCAACAATCTCCCGTATCGCATCCTCCATCTTGCGATTACTGGGTACTCCCCGCTTCCTGGAAACCAACCCTGCAACGCCTTCCAACCGATATCTTCGCAGTATCCGTCGAAATTGCCGCTCGCTGATCCCCAGCCTGGCTGCTGCTTCTTTTTGGCTCGCCCACTTCCCTTCTACCCGTTCTATTTCAGCCTTACAGGCTAATTCCTTAGCATTCATTTCGATTGTCCATGTCATAGCTCCTAATCTTAATTAGGACATTTCTATTTTGCTACTTTAGGACATTATCATGTTGCTCTTACAACTGACGCATCCTTGGCAATTTCGTTACCAGGTATTATTTATAATAAGGTGA
>JAAYDK010000326.1 GCA_012729295.1 Spirochaetales bacterium
AAGGATCCGTTCAAGTATCCGGATCTTGTGGTGCGAGTTACCGGATTCACCGCATTCTTTTCCATGCTGAGCGATAAGTTCCGCGAATTGGTAATTGAGCGGGTGAAGGCAGTAAACGGAGACTTGGAAAATTAATATCACGTGTTTTAATAACAGCATGAGGAGGAATTTTTAATGAGAGAAGTACCGAAGTTGACCGTAGACGTCAATGTAAAAACGAACAGAAGCGTTACCCTTTTACCCGGATGTATCCCAGGGGCAACACCGTATCACCATTCTGTGATGGCCGGTTCTACACTTACACTCGAACCGGGGCCTTACCATCACATCCTGATACTCATATCGGGTGATGTACAATTCAGCACAGACGGCAATAGCTACATATTCCACGAAAGAGTCTCTTTTGTTCCGAATCCGAAGCTATCGGTCGACATTAAGGGACTCACCGACTGTCAGCTGCTTGAGATCCGCTGGGACTGGCAGGAAGGCGACGATGAACTGGCAGCTGAGTACAAAACCCAGTTCCCTCATATCCAGATTTATCGAAACGCAAAGCAGTATCGGGATAGAAACAAGAGTGAAAAGACCATCAGCCGCTCGGTTATCGACCAGAGAATCATCCCGAGGTTTGCATTCGGTTCGGTAGAAACGTATGGAGTCGACGCAGTTAAATCGCACGATCATCCGATGCTCGACCAGTATTTCTTTAGTTTCCCGGAAAATGAAATGGATGTGCTCATCGATTTCGAACCGATTCATATGAAAGGGAACGAACTGATGTATATCCCGCTCGGATCCATGCACGGTGTAGACATCAAACAGGGAGAGCACTGCCATTATTTGTGGATTGACTTCTACCCGGATAACGATCTTGCTCTCAAGCGCCTTGATGCCTCGCATATCGCAACCGGCAAACACGTCGAGTTCGACCATACAGGCGAACTCAAGGCAAAATAGCAAGAGGAATCGATGTGAAGTATTCCGATCCCGTACGACTAACATCCGCCCGTGCATGGAGAACCTATACGGGCGGAAGTAAAATAGATGAAATCCACGGAATATTAGACGGGAAAGACTCGCACTTCCCCGAAGAATGGATTATGTCTACGGTTGTAGCCCGTAATGTGGGACGTGAGGCTTACGTTCACGAAGGGATGAGTTTTCTTGAAAATTCACAGGAATCCCTTCGTGATTTCATCGCACGCAGTCCGGCTGATGCACTTGGAACAGGCCATGTCCACAGCATCGGAGACACTACCGGGGTTTTGGTAAAGATCATCGATGCAGCCGAACGTCTGGCCGTCCAAGTCCATCCGAACAAGCAGAAAGCAAAAGAACTTTTTCATTCTCAATTCGGGAAAACCGAATGCTGGCATATTCTCGGCGGGCGCAATATCGGTGGTCAACCCTACGGTATCTATATGGGATTTAAGGGAGGCATCACGAGAACCGAGTGGGAACGCTGTTTTTACGAACAAGATATTGCAGCTCTTCTTGGTCACATGCACTATTTTAATGTAAAACCGGGAGAAACATACCTGATAAAAGGTGGTGTCCCTCATGCAATCGGACAAGGGTGTCTGCTCATAGAAATTCAGGAACCTACCGATTACACGATAAGGGTGGAACGCACTACTCCGTCGGGACTTTCGATTCCGCCTGAGGCGTGCCATCAGGGTATCGGTTTCGAGCATATGTTCGATTGCTTCGATTACGATGGAATCTCTCGGGAAGAAGCTTACCGCAGATGGTGCATTCCCCCGAAGATGCTTCAGCAGACCAATGATTCTGATAGAAGTCTACTGGTTGGCTATGAGGATACTACCTGCTTCAGATTAGAACGCTACGATATCACAGGCAGGTGTGATATACATACTAATAGAGTATTCTGCGGACTCTATATCTTATCCGGTTCTGGCCGTATCATATCCGAAGATTATGTACAGCCTGTTAAAAGCGGAGATCAGTTTTTCATTCCAGCTCGTTGCGGCGCATTCACCATCGAAGCTGAAAAAGATCATCCGATTTCAACATTTAGATTCTTCGGACCAAAGCAGTAGGTGAATTGATGGATGATGTAGAACGAAACGCGATTGAAATTTCCACACAGACCATCGATATTCCTACCGCCTATGATGTCATCGTAATCGGCGGCGGAGTTGCCGGTTGTGCAGCGGCCCTTGCGGCCAGAAGAAAAAACAAAAATGTCCTTCTACTGGAAAAACTTACGGTACTCGGAGGCTTGGCAACAACGGGTCACATCGTTATCTACCTGCCCCTCGACGATGGGTACGGAAGACAGGTAATCGGGGGAATCAGCGAAGAACTTTTAAAGCTGTCGATGAGATATGCATACTACGCCGGCGACATCTCGTCATGGAAAGAACAAGGCAAACGATACGAGTGTAAGTATAACGGGCCTGCTTTTTCTCTTGCCCTTGAAGAATTATTGATTAACGAGGGTATCGACATCCTGTACGACACGCTATTTGTCGGTTCGGAAATCGAAGATGGCATATGCAAGGCTGTCATTACGGAGAACAAATCGGGACGCAGCAGATTCCAGTGCAGTGCGGTCATTGACGCATCAGGAGATGCAGAAGTCTTTGCTCGGGCGAACGAACCGTGCATTGCTGCAAAAAACAGCCTTGCAATCTGGAACTACTGTACGCAAGGTGCAGACTCGCAATACCAAAAGCGAGGAGGTCCCGACGGACCCGGATTGAGTCTGGTTAGTTTTGGGAGAATCGATACGCAAGCCTCGAAGCATACGGTAACGGTTCCCTACTATGGCGATACTGCCGAAGCAATCAATCGTTTCATCATCGACGGTCATGTACGATTGTTGGAATACTTGAAAGGACATGAGAACTTCGTACCGGCATCGCTTCCGGGTATGGCCCAGATACGTATGGCACGCAGGATCGTAGGAAGGTATGAGCTTTCCGACAAAGATGCCCAAAAGCATTTTGAAGATAATATCGGTGGTACGGGAGACTGGAGAAAACCGGGATCCGTGTATGAAATTCCCTACAGGGTGCTCATTACGAAAAATCTGAAGAACGTGCTTTGTGCCGGGCGCTGCATTTCCGCCAGTGGTGAGGCATGGGAAATCACCCGTTGCATTCCTCAGGCAGCGTTGACTGGACAGGCTGCGGGAAGTGCAGCAGTGATAGCCATCGAGCAATCGCTAGCCGTTCAAGATATCGACATCCTTCAGTTGAGAGAAACGTTAAAACGTGATGGAATGATTCTTGATATCAACACATGATAATTTAAGTTAGAACACTGTTTGGAGAATGCGTGTATGGATACAGTTAGAATAGGCATACTCGGATGCGGGATGGTGGCAAGATACCATGCAAAAGCGATTGCCGACACACCGAATGCAACTCTTGTCGGCGCTTGTAGCAAGAGCCTGTCGAGTACTCAAGCATTCTGTTCGGAATTCCCAAAAGTTCGTGCATATAGCGGTTATGAAGAAATGCTTGAGGATTGTGATATCAATACAATCGCGATATGCTCCCCGACCGGGGATCATTACGCTCAATCGAAAAGAGCACTTGAGTCTCAGAAGCACGTTATTGTCGAAAAGCCAA
This sequence comes from Spirochaetales bacterium, assembly GCA_012729295.1. Classification (GTDB taxonomy): domain Bacteria; phylum Spirochaetota; class Spirochaetia; order Sphaerochaetales; family Sphaerochaetaceae; genus JAAYDK01. The sequence goes on from JAAYDK010000326.1 coordinate 3,600, forward strand.
TCTGCATCTCGCTTGAAGATGCAGACGACCTCATTCGATTAGCCGAGGAACGCGGTTTGTGTCTGTGCGTTATCTCGCAATCGAGATATTCGGATTCTGCAGCAATCATCAAACAGGCAATCGACAACGGAGAGCTCGGGAAACCGATATCGGCTTCTCTGATGATGCGTTATATGCGCAATCAGGCCTATTACGATCAGGCAGACTGGAGAGGCACCTATGCATTCGACGGGGGCGGAGTACTCATGAATCAGGGTATCCACGGCATCGACCTGCTTTGTTACTTCATGGGCAAACCCAGATCAGTGGTGGGGTATGCAAAAACTTTGCTTAGAACCATTGAAGTAGAAGACACTGCCGCTGCCGCCGTTGAATTTGAGAACGGCTCTGTTGCGGTAATCGATGCAACCGTCTGTTCCCAACCTCCGTTTCCGAAGCGATTCATACTTTGCGGGGAAAAGGGAACCATCATGCTAGAAGACGATACGATTACTCTATGGAATCTTCCGACGCCCTGCCCGATTGAAACGAAAGCGAACATGGGAGGTTCGTCGTCTGCCGATGCGAAAGGCATCACCCACATATACCATGCAAGAGAATACCAAAACTTTACCAAACATCTGCTAAACGGAGAAGCACTGCTAGTCGACGGGCACCAGGGCAGGATTCCGCTATCGGTGATTTTGGGAGTATATGAATCATCGAAAACCGGTAAGAAGGTACTACTGTGAACTATGCATTAATCGGTTGCGGAAGAATCAGCACCAACCACATACAAGCGGCCGTCTATAATAATCTTAAAATTGAGGGAGTCTGCGATATCGTAGGCGAGCGCATGGAATCGGTATTGGCAAAAAACAGCCTGAATACCGATTCCTCCATTGCCCGGTATCTTGATTACGAGCAGATGCTAAAAGATTTGAAACCTGATCTCGTCAGCATCGCGACCGAAAGCGGCAAGCATGCCGAAATCGCCATTTCATGCATCAACCACGGGTGCAATGTCATTATCGAAAAACCGATTGCGATGAGTCTTTTCGATGCAGATAGGATTATCGAAGCTGCGCACAGGATGCATGTAAAAGTCTCTGCATGCCATCAAAACAGGTTTAACATCGCAGTCCAGAAGACAAGAAAAGCATTCGAAGCAGGACGTTTTGGGAAACTGAGTCATGGCTCGATTCACGTCCGCTGGAATCGAAATCAGGAATATTATACACAGGCTCCATGGAGGGGAACATGGGCCGAAGACGGCGGGTGTCTGATGAATCAATGCATCCACGGCATCGATCTGTTACGCTGGATGATGGGTGATGAGGTCGAATCCGTCTACGGAGCGACGCGGCAGCGGTTTCATGGGTATCTGGAGGCAGAAGACATCGGAATGGCGCTCGTTCAGTTTAAGAACGGAGCAATCGGAACCATCGAGGGTACTACGAATGTCTATCCAAAGAATCTTGAGGAGACTCTCTATCTGTTCGGAGAAAACGGAACGGTAAAGATCGGCGGGACCAGTACCAATACCATCGAGGTCTGGAACTTTGCAGATGCAGGTGCTTCTGATTGTGAAAACGCGATACTGGTTGAAAAAACTGCAAATATTTATGGCAACGGGCACTCACATCTCTTTGCAGATGTCATCGATGCCATCGTCAATGACAGACAGCCGTATGTCGACGCACATGCCGGCAAGAAAGCGCTGGAGATGGTATTGGCTATCTACAAAAGTCAGAAAACAGGGTTGCCAGTCACTCTTCCCCTTGATAATTTTGCCAGCACCGACATGGCCGAAATATTCTGAATACAAATTCAAGGCCTTTGAAGTTTATCAATGATGGCATTCTTTTATGGATTGCCTTCATTATTTGTTTGAACATTAGCGATTCCTGTTACATAATCAATAAAGCATACCTTACAGAATAACGGTTCGGCATGATGTCGATTTATCTACCATCAGCCTGAACTCATTTGATTATGTGAGATGGAGGGTTAGTATATGGCAATAGCAACAATTATCAAATATGAGGGGAGTCCCGACGTATTTGCGTGGAAATATCCGAATAATGAAATCGGAACCTGGTCGCAATTAATCGTAAATGAATCACAGGAAGCGGTGCTTTTCAAAAGCGGACAGGCGCTGGACGTCTTTGGCGCGGGCAGGCATACGCTCGAGACAAAAAATATTCCTCTGCTCAGTAAGTTCATCAACCTACCTTTCGGCAAACGGTCTCCGTTTACCGCAGAACTATGGTTTATCAACAAAGTTCATTCGCTCGATATCAAGTGGGGGACGCCCACCCCTATTCAGTTGCAAGATCCTAAATACAAGGTATTGCTTCCGGTCAGATCTTTTGGACAATTCGCCATCCAGATTACCGATGCAAAAAAATTCCTAATCAAGCTCGTCGGTACGCTTTCTGTTTTTGATAAAGTAAGTCTGATTAAATATTTCAAAGGATTGTACCTGACAAAGGTGAAGGACGCCATTTCTTCGTATCTCATTAAAAAAGAGGTAAGTATCGTTGAGATCAATGCCTATATCGACGAACTCTCGTCAGAATTACGGAATCGAATTGCTCCGGTCCTCGATGAATACGGAATTCGGCTCGTCAACTTTTTCGTCAACGACATCAATACTCCGGAAGACGATCCGGCGGTAAAACAACTAAAGACAGCTTTGGCCAAAAAAGCCGAAATGGACATCATCGGCTACAGCTACACGCAGCAAAGATCGTTCGATACACTTGAAGGAGCTGCAAAAAATCCCGGTAACGGTCAGGCAGGGCTGATGGGTGCGGGAATCGGGCTGGGTATGGGAGTAGGTATCGGAGGAGCTTTCGGTTCACAGATGGGTGGAGTCGGAGGAGTCCTGAATACCAAAGAGACTAAGTCGTGTCCAAAATGTGTATCTGTGATGGATAAAGAGAGCCGGTTTTGCCCGAATTGCGGATTCGATACCATGGGAAAGCAACAGGAAAAAGTCGAGACCGATGTCGTGAAATGCAGCAATTGCGGCAATCATTTCAAGAAAACATCCAAATTTTGTCCCGAGTGCGGCTCT
>JAAYDK010000327.1 GCA_012729295.1 Spirochaetales bacterium
ATATGGCACATATAATATTGCTGCAAGAACCGCTACCATGACAAATGCAGCGGGTAAGCCTGCCGTGTCTCCTGCCAGCCCGATCAGAGGAAACAAAACTATCATGAATGTGCTGAACATCATGTTCCCTAAAGAGATGATGGTAGCTCTGCGTACGCTGGGAATAAGACGATTAATATAATCGCTCATGTAAACGGCAAATAATCCGTCAATACTGCCGATTGCAATGTAAAACACATATTGCCAGCGAGTGAATGCAATAGCTGCCATGAATAATACGATAAGCAGAGGGATTACCGTCATGATACGGTAATCTCCGAAACGATGCTTTACACGATGGGTAAGCAAAGCTCCTAAACCCGAAACCGCCGAAGCAATGGAAAATATCGTCATAATCTGTAATTCGTTCATCCCCAGGTGTTTCCAATGAATCTGAAGATAGAAAAACATACTGACCAGAAACGCTTCCAATAGTTGAAAGCTGACGATTAAAAATGCAATTCGAGGTTTTCCACGGATTACGGATAGACTGTCGATCATTTGAGACCACATTGCATGAAACACGCGAACCGGTGTCGTTATAGGTCGCTCGATACCGGGTTCGATAAAGAATAAACCGGTTGCACATGCTGCCATCGCAAAAATAAACGATAAGCCGAACACCCATGTCCAATCATACAATGCCAGCAACCCGCCAAGCATATAGGAGACGATTGAAGTAGCCTGATAGAGAAATTCGTTGATACCCCCGACTTTCGGATAGAAAGCTTCGTTTCCGTCCAGTAACAGCGAATCATACACCAAGGCTTCTTCCGCTCCCGATTCAAGCGTATTGCCCAACGCACAAAGAGCGAATCCTAGAGCCTGAAGGAAAAATCCATTCGGATAAAACATGAGGAACAGACTGGAAGACCAAACAACCCTGCCGATGAGACGGCTTGCTTTTCTTCCCCACAAATCTGCCACGATTCCCGTCGGGACCTCCATAAGAAATCCCGTAACATGGTATATTCCCTCGAGTAATCCGATCTGAACCAGTGAAAATCCCTTTATAGAGAGAAAAATCATCCATAAGCCACCGGTTAGGTTCAGAAATTTGAATATGGTAAAGAGATAATGGATTCCGATGTTTCTACGATATGATTGCGGTTTCAAAATTATATAACCTTAGTCTTTGAATCTGAATGTCCGTCTGCTGACTCTGGACCAAAGCAATACTATGGCAGCCGGTTTGAAATAGCAAGATACATGTGCTACCGGGGTGCTACATATTCTTATAAATCAGTTATAACATTGATGTTCGTTAACGAACCGTCCGTATACCCGATGATTGCGGCTTGTTCGCCTACAGCCTGCAACTCCCGTATGATGCAAACGGCTTCCGATCGTGGAACTGCAGCAAGCAATCCACCCGATGTTTGAGGATCGAACAGAAGGTACTGAACAGCTTCGTCTAGCAAATCGAGACCTGTAATATGCTTTGAACGACTTGCTTTATTGGTGTAAGCCCCTGCAGGAATCAACCCGATACGGGCATACTCCAGTGCACGATCTACCTTCGGTATCGATTCAACATGCACGACACATCCGATATCGTTACCGATTGCCATTTCGCAAAGATGCCCCAAAAGTCCGAATCCGGTAACATCGGTACACGCATGAACCGTATGCCGGCTTAACACCGTTTTAGCTTGTGCGTTTAAACGCATCATCTGTTTGAGAACCAGGTCTTCTTGTCCCGGTGATGCAAGTCCTGCCCTGACTGCAGTGTTGGCCAGCCCTACACCGATCGGTTTGGTGAGAATCAGCGCATCGTTATCTTTCCACGTATTATTGTTCCATATCTTCTTCGGATGGATGACTCCGTTGACGCATAAGCCAAATTTTACCTCAGAATCACGAACGGTATGGCCTCCGAGAAGAGCTGTGTTCGCTTCCGATAGAGCATCGAGCGTCCCTTCCATAATCGTACGCAAATGAGAAACGTCAAGCTTGTCTTCAGGGAATCCGACGATACTTACCGCAGTAATCGGTGTTGCACCCATCGCATAGATATCGCTGAGCGCATTGGCAGCCGCTATGCGACCGAATTTCCAGGGGTCGTCGCATACCGGTGGAAAAAAATCGACGGTTTGTACGAGCGCCATATCATCGGAAAGCTGATATACCCCGCAATCTTCAGCATGAGAGAAATCACTGAGCACCCGCGAGTCGAATGGCTGTTGTAGGCCGCAAAGGGCTTTATCGAGCAAATCGGGACCTAGTTTTGCCCCGCAACCGGCAAAGCGCGAAAATTGAGTTAACGTAATTGCCATAACGCCTCCGCAACGTGTGCTGCCGTTTGTTCGATTTCTGCTTTTGTAGTCATAAAGCCAACCGAACATCGAATTGCTCCTCCCTGACGGAATGTTCCTATATGATGATGCGTCGTAGGAGCACAATGAAAACCGCTTCTGACGGCTATATCTGCTGCAAACAGCTTTTGAGAAAGCTCTCTGATAGTCCCGTCTTCAACCGTTACAGAGACGATTCCTACCCGATTATCTTTCGGACTCAGCATTCGCAGTCCCTCTTGACATGACAGATAATCCCACAGGAGATTTGACATTTCTTGCTTATGCAGGCTAATTGCCTCGTGTTCACCGATATAATATCCTATGGCTGCAGTATTGGCGGCTATAGCTTGAATCGGAAGTGTTCCACTTTCATACACATCGGGAAGTATCTCTGGTTGAAAAGTCGAATCGGAATTACTACCCGTCCCTCCATACTGTAGCGGTCGTGGTCTATACGATCCGTATAACGCCATAATCCCGACACCTGCCATGCCCAACAACCCCTTGTGCAGGGAAAAACATAGTGCACCTCGAGCGTGTTTTGGAAATTTCGGAAGATCTGTCTCCCCTACGGCCTGTGCCGCATCGATGACAAAGGGTATTTCGTACCGGCAACAGGTATTCAGCATCGCTTCGACTGGATTAATCGCACCGGTGACATTGTTCGCTGCGGCAAAGACTGCTACCGTCGGACGCTTTTCCTTTATGATTTTTTCAAATTCATCGATATCTACCCGACCGAAACAATCGGCCACAGCCGTTAAAATCCGAACTCCGCGCTGCTGAAGAACTTCAAGCGGCCGAGCGACTGCATTATGTTCTGCCGGGGTGGTAAGCACGGTATCACCGGGGTTTATAGCACCAAATAACGCGACGTTTAACGATTCGGTCGCCCCGGATGTACAAATAATGCACTCTGTTTCTGTCGGGCTTAGTATCGACTGAACGCTTTTTCGAAACGAGTAGAGCGTATGAGATGCATGGATGGCAGCCATGTGAGCTGAACGACCTATATTCCCCATCGGTTCGGTAATCGATGCAACGCAGGCAGAAGCCAGATTCGGAGCTTTCGGCCAGCTCGTAGCGGCATTATCGAGATATATCATGGCAATTCCTTATGAATCATCCGATCGATTACTTCGAGGACTGCACCGCCGAGCGCACGCGCCTTATCAGACATGCTTCGACAGTATTCTGGTTTTCCTCTTGGGTCGATGTCGGCAATTTTACATCCGACGGGAACATGCAACCCATCATGCAGCAGTCCTCTGAGCACTCCATCGATTGTAGCGGTAACCGCCGTGCTGTCTATATGGGCAATAATGTCTCCAGCATGAACCATATCACCGATTGAGGCCTTTCCGATAAAGCAACCCTCAACATGAGAATGCAGCACCCGCTGCTCAGCATAATTGCCGATCATCCCGGGAATTCCCGTATTTTCTTGTGCAGATCCCTCGATGATGATGCGACCCAGATCATGCCCCCTCTGCGTTTCGATGACTACATGGCAATCAACAGGTGCGGTAA
>JAAYDK010000328.1 GCA_012729295.1 Spirochaetales bacterium
CATATTCGGCGTCATGCGCAAGATATTCATCTGCTCGACCGGCTGGTGGGTGGGCCCGTCTTCGCCGAGACCTATCGAATCATGGGTGAATACGTATACTTCGCGAAGTCCCATTAATGCTGCCATTCTGGTTGCGTTTCGGGCATATTCCATAAAGATCAGGAATGTTCCGCCGTATGGGAGGAATCCGCCGTGAAGCGCCAGACCGTTGAGAATACCCATCATTCCGAATTCTCGTACGCCGAAATGGATGTACGTGCCGTTAGCCGATTCGGGATCGAAGGTCTTGACGCCCTTCCACTGGGTAAGGTTCGACGGACTCAGGTCTGCAGATCCTCCGATGAGTTCTCCGAATAACGGACCAAGCACATCCAAGACCATTTGCGATGCCTTTCTCGAAGCAACCTTTACCGATTCTTTTTGCCATTGTGCAACAAGAGCATCGAGCTTTTCTTCCCATCCTTTCGGGAACACTCCGTTTAGGCGGCGTTCGAGTTCCGCTGCTTCTTCGGGATATTGCTGTTTATAGCTGGCATAGAGCGTATTCCATTCGTGTTCGAGTTTTGCACCTTTGCGAGTACAGTCCCAGGCGAGATAGATATCTTCCGGGACATAAAATGGCTGCTCAAACTTCCAACCGAGGTTTTTTCTGGCCAGAGCTACTTCCTGTTCTCCCAACGGAGCACCGTGGCACGATTCTTTGCCCTGTTTGTTTGGAGACCCGAGACCGATGGTTGTCTTGCACATGATCAGAGTCGGCTGGCCGGTGCTTTCTTTAGCCTGTGCGATAGCTGCAGCAACTGCGTTATCGTCATGTCCGTTAACGTTGCGGATGACGCGCCAGTTATAAGCTTCGAAGCGTTTTGCCGTGTCGTCGGTGAGCCAGTGTTTGGTTTCTCCGTCGATCGAGATGCCGTTGTCATCATAGAAAGCGATCAGCTTGTCGAGCTTCCATGTTCCTGCCAGGGAAGCGACTTCATGAGAAAGACCTTCCATCATGCATCCATCGCCCAAGAACACATAGGTATGATGATCGATAATCGGGAAATCTTTCTTATTAAACTGACCAGCTAGTAATTTCTCACCGAGAGCCATACCGACTGCATTGGAAAGTCCCTGCCCCAGGGGACCGGTGGTCGTTTCTATCCCGGGAGTTACGTGGTACTCGGGGTGTCCGGCTGTTTTCGAATGCAGCTGTCTGAAATTTTTCAAGTCATCCAATGTAAGGTCGTAACCGGTTAGATGAAGCAGCGAATAAATCAGCATGGAGGCATGACCATTCGACAGCACGAAGCGGTCGCGGTTGGCCCAGTGCGGATTCTTGGGATTGTGACGCAAGGTTCTTCGCCACAAGACTTCTGCGATGTCGGCCATTCCCATCGGTGCTCCGGGGTGCCCGGAATTCGCCTTTTGAACGCCATCCATACTCAAAATTCGAACTGCATTTGCCAAAGTTCTGTTATCCATCTGCATTACCTCGTCTGTTAGCGTGATGTAGCCGGACCGATGTACCTTCAGTCCTTTCAATGGGTAATCTTATCATCAGGCTCGTAACGTGGCAACATACCTAATCGCATCTTCCGAATTATGATGAAACGGATGCAACTTTCATTGCATGAAATGCCAGACCTAGCGCACAATAGGAGTATCTGGAGGGCACGCACATGATTGAAAAAATGAGTTCCTATACGAAAATTGTCGCGACGATCGGACCGGCTTCAGAATCGTACGAGATCATCAGGTCGTGTATCGAAGCAGGCGTTCGTGTCATTCGTCTGAATTTCAGTCATGGAACTGCCGAAGAACAATTATTGCGTTTACAACACGTAAGAAAAATTTCGGAAGAGCTACAGATTCCGATTGCAATCCTGCAGGATCTGCAGGGGCCAAAAATCCGTATCGGACAGCTGCAGGAAAGCTCGTACCATCTTGATAAAGGCCAGACGATTATTCTTACCTCTGAGTCAATAATCGGAGATAAAAAACGCGTTTCAATCGACTACCCTTCTCTTTCGGAGGAAATCTCAATAGGTTCACGCATCTTGATCGACGATGGTCTGATAGCACTCAGGGTAACTGGTGTCGATCATAAAGAAATTCATTGCGTCGTCGAAGAAGGGGGTACGCTGCGTGCAAGAAAAGGTGTCAATCTTCCGAACGTACCGCTGAAACACCTTTCTTCTTTTACTGAAAAGGATAAACGAGATTTGAATTTCGCATTTGAACATGATGTAGATTATGTCGCGCTTTCTTTCGTTCGAAGTGCGTCAGATGTAGCGGCTCTCAGAACCTACATGAACACAACCTACAAACGTGAAATTCCCATTATCAGTAAGATTGAGAAGCCTGAAGCGGTAGAAGACTTGCAAGGTATTATCGCACAATCAAGTGCCATCATGGTCGCCCGCGGCGATCTTGGTGTCGAAATGTATCCCGAAGAAGTCCCCTTAATTCAGAAGTCGATTATCCGATCGTGTCTGAGTGCAGGGTTGCCGGTCATTACCGCCACCCAGATGCTTGAATCGATGATGAACAATCCACGTCCTACGAGAGCCGAGACCAACGACGTAGCGAATGCTGTGCTGGACGGTACGAGTGCCGTGATGCTTTCAGGCGAAAGTGCAGCAGGCAAGCATCCGTTAGGTGCGGTCGAAACGATGCGCCGTATTGTGGTCCACACTGAACAGAGCGCCGAATTCAAGCATCTCGTGCATGAACAAAGTCTAAATAAAGAGCACGTCGATATGGCACGCAAACGCTCAACGACGGATGCCGTCGGTCTGGCGACTCGTGAAATCGCATTAGCGACAAAAGCAGTATTGATTATCTGCTTCACCTATTCGGGTAATACAGCTCGTCTGATTTCCAAATATCGTCCGAGTACGCCGGTCATCGCCCTATCGCCAATCGAATCAACGGTAAGGCGACTTGCCTTATCCTGGGGAGTCCGACCGTTTCTGATAGAACACTTGTCCTCTATCGATGCGTCGCTGGAATATGCCGAGCAATTCGTAAAGGAACACCATCTCGCAAAACAAGGAGATACTGTAGTCGTTACTGCAGGCGTTCCGGTTGGAGAACCGGGCAAGACCAATATGGTCAAGGTAATGGAGATTGGAAAACTAATCGTATGAATAAATATTTATTTTGAAAATATACATATTATTGCAATCGTTTACTTTATTTTATGATCATAGTATCAGTTTAATTTTAATAATATAAACACCTAATAGATGAATAATATTTAACGCTATTAATAAATAATATCTTTATTTATAGTTAGTTACATTTTGTGAAATCTAGGTCATTAATTAAATATATCTTGACAAATAGATTTATTAGTTCATAATTGTAAACGGTTACTATGATTTTTATATATTACTATTTTAAATTTACTTACAAAATTTACGAGAACATGTAAAAAACGAGATATATAGAGGAGATATGAAGACTTGTACATGATTAACGCCTTATATAAAGCCATCAGGATTACCTTATACCCTATGATATTTTCTTAACCCATCTCCATACAAAAAGGCATAAGTCATATTTGTAATATGAATAAGCGCAAATATTTTGGACATCTAACCATAAAGAAGAGAGGTAAACATATGATTGAAAAGAAGAAAGTTGGAGTCATCCACACGTTTCTGTATTCGGTTGAGGACTTGAAAGCCCTTTTTGCCGAAATCGTTCCTGAAGTCGAGATGATCAACATTATCGACGATAGTCTGCTGAAAGAAGTATTGGCCAACGGAGGCCCTACTGCGGCAGTCATTCGCAGAATCTGCAATTATGCCCAAGAACTTGAAAGACTAGGTTGCGATATCATTTTAAACCAGTGTTCTTCGGTCGGAGAAGTCTCCGAAATTGCTCAGAAGCTGATTTCTATTCCATACGTAAAGGTAGATGAGCCGATGGCCGTAGAAGCTGTCAACCTGGGAAAGCGTGTCGGCGTTGTCGCAACCGCTCACACGACATTGGGCCCATCTGCAAGATTGGTAGAATCGGTAGCCAAGCGCTTGGGTAAAGAGACAGTGGTAAACCGATGTTATGCCGATGGAGCATACGATGCTCTTCTCATTGAAAAGAATAAAGCCAAACACGACAAGATTCTCATGGATACCATCGATAAGGCATGTGCAGAAAACGATGTGGTTTGTTTGGCACAAGGCAGCATGCTCAGTCTTGTCGATAAATGTAAGACGAAACCCGTCCCCGTCATTCATTCTTTCAGAAGCGGTGTCAGCCAACTGAGAGCTTTGCTGCATCTGGACTGATAATCGTTAGGCAACGATTCAGTCTCCACGAAAATACCCCCTTTTGCTTTGTATAATTTTGCAAAGGGGGTATTTTTGTGTTGTAAATACCTGGCTCTATGTATTGGCAATTCTCGGAACAGTGACCGTCCCGTCGGTAAGGAAAAGCACTTTACACTCACTACCGTAGCGCTCAATTGCGGCATCGAGTGCGTACTGCAAATCGTGCACAGGCTTTATAAAAATCGATTCGAGCAGTCGGTCGTCCAATTCGGTTAGTGCTCCGACGGTTGCCCAGCGATAGATTTCGGCCAACTTTGCCGCTTTGTGATATCCAAGGCGGTATCCTTTCGCAATCGTATCTAAAACAGTTTCAGGAGTATCTGAGGATGATAACAGATCCAGAAACGCCTTCTCTCCTACTCCCTCTCTGCACGATGCGACCAATAGAAGGGTTCCCCCCTCCTTGAGTGCGAGCTTTCCGTTTTCAATCGCTTTCTGTGCTTGATACAGATCCACATCCATCGGATAACGGGCTACCGAAACTACAACGTCGACTTTTTCCGGGATATCGGCCACGAAGATCGAATCCGCACTTGTAATGGCTGCATGGAATGCTCCTTTGAGCGAACCGGCGAATACGCTGTGTATCTGCTGGTGTTTGTCCAGTACCGTCATAATCGAAAATACGGGAATGTCGATGAGCGCGACGGCGTCCATCATATCCTCGTGGACCGGGTTGCCCTCGAGTGCAAGTGTTTTAGCTTTGGCCGAAAGCGCCAGCTTATGATTTTGTTCGATCGAGCGATAGGCGGCCGTACCGGGTAAAAACGCTTTTCTTCCTCCGGTATAACCGGCGAAATAGTGCGGTTCCACCGAACCGATTACCAGAATCTTCTCTGCCGAGACCACCCTTTTATGTAACCAGAGTTCGGTTCCCGCAGAAGATGTCCCGATGTATTGCATCTGATCGTATACGCGTGCGTCATGCACGTGTACCCGATCTGCAAATTCCTCGTAGATATCGCCGAATATAAAACGGTATTCCTGTTCAGTGGGGGCTCGATGAACTCCCGTGGCAACGATGAACTCGACATCGTGTGCGGCCAGAAGACCTTTCATCGACTCCAGTACCGTTTTTGTCGGAGTCGGACGGGTTCCGTCGTTGACGATCACGAGCAACTTTCTGCCAGAAGCCATGAAGGTATCGAAATCAGGGGTATCGACGGAATCACGCAGCGCATCGAGCACCAGTTGATGGGCTGCGGTTGCGGCTGCGGGTACTTCGTTCGGTTCGATGACTCCACCCAGATGCCGTTCGGGGATTTCGACTGAAATTTTTGATTGCTTGTAGGGGACATCGATCCGCTTCATTATGCTCAACCTCCATGAAACTTCGTCCGTAAAGGAAATCCTTCACGGGCGATACTCTGTTACTTTGAAGCTTGCTCCATCGCCTTTATCAATGGCAGCGTCTTGCCGGACATGAAGCGCACCATCGCACCTCCTGCAGTGCAGACGTACGACCAGTCGTCCAGATTAGTATACTTCGATGCGGCACTGACGCTGTCTCCTCCGCCTACTACAGTATAACCGTCCGATGCAGCGATTGCACGCCAGATTTCCCTCGTGGCTTTCTCAAACAGCTCTTTTTCGTAAATGCCTGCCGGACCGTTGACGAATACCGTCTTCGCTTTGGCAATTTCCCGAGAGTAAAGTTCGATGGTCTTGCTTCCGATATCCCCATAGCTTTCGTTTGGCATCGAGGTCTGAACTGCAATTTCTACTCGCGTTCCGTGCACATCGGCATAGGCGAGATCGGTCGGCATGAGAATCCGATTCGGATATGATTTAAGAAATGCGCGGGCTTCATCTACGAATCCGAGCAATGATTTACCCTGGAGAAACGCATGTGTCTTCTCTCCGAGTTCGATACCCGATGCTAGTAAAAATACCTGCCCGGTCACTCCTAAAGTCAGAATCCGGTCTGCGGTACCGTTTTCAAGCACGCTTTGCATCATACCGAACGCGTCGCCGATTCGCGCACCGCCGAGTACAAATACCGACGGGTGTTCCGAGGCTGTCAGTATGGTCGTCAAAGCCTCGACTTCGTCGAACAACAACGGGCCGGCTGCGCTGGGAAGCACCTCCTGAAACGCGACCATGCTCGGAGAACTGCGGTGTGCGGCAGAAAACGCATCGTTTACGTACAGGTCGAACAACGGCGCGAGTGTTCTTATCAGCCAGCAGCCCGTCATCTCCGACGGTTTCAGCGGTACTACCTTTTCGAATACCGAGATTTCTTCCGCAAGGTAGCGCAAGTTCCCCAGTAGTACGATATCGCCTTCATTCAGCGCTTCTATCGCTTGTACCGCCGCCGGTCCGCACACATCGTCGATGTATCTGACCGGACGATCTAGCTCTTTAGCCAGCAGAGTCGCATGCTCTTCAAGAGTTATAAGGTTTTGGTAGTCGTCTGTATCGCCTTGATGCGCGATCAGCGCTACCTTTGCACCTTGTTCTGCGAGCCAGCGGACTGTCGGTGCGGTCTTTACAATCCGGTTGTCACTCGTGATATGTTTTGTGACCGGATCAAGCGGCGAATTGATGTCCACTCTTACAAGTACCCGCTTGCCGGTCACCGTACATTCCTTCATCGATTTGAATTTGAGCAACGCTTTCATGGTATTGCCTCCGGCTTAATGCACCTTCATCCCGAGATACTTGTTGGTAGCCGCGGTCCCTTCCTCGCGTGTCAGCTGCATCTTCATGGCAGCGCGGATTGCGTCGATGTTCTCCGGTATCACCACCGCCTCCTGCGGGATGTTCAGCGCGAACATGATGTCGTCCCCGCTCTTGACGATCGACTCCTCCCACACCGCGATCTCGTACATGTCACCGCGCGGATTGCCCAGGTCGCGCGCATAGCGGAACAGCGACGCGTTGCCCTTGAAGCCGTCGGCCAGGCGCACCATCCTGATGCGCGGATGCGCGCGGAACATCTCGATCAGCTCGTCCTTGCCCACCGGCGTCTTCGTCGTCACCACCGGGGTGATGATGTGCCCGTGCGTCACCGGCGTGTGCACCAATATTCCCGTCGCCGCGATGTGCGGCATGATCGTCATCAGGTCCAGGCACTGGTGGCTCGGCGCGTGCTCGACTTCCAGCGCGTTGGTAAGCCCGCGGTGGTAGTCCCCGGGGTCGGCCACCCGACGGATGATCGTCATCGCCGTCCGCTGTACCCCCACTGCCCGGTCGATGCAGTCGATCGCCCGAATCAGCCCCGTCGTGTTGCAGCTGGTCAGCTTCAGGTAGTCGGCCCCCAGGCCCTTCTCGTAGTTCGCGTATCCGTGGAAGAACACGTCGGCCACGCTGTTCTTCTCGCCGCCCTGGAAGACCGCCTTCTTGCCGTACTTCTGGTACAGTTCCTTGTTCTTCGCTCCGACGCCCGCGCTGGTGGCGTCAAGCATGATGTCGACTTCCTTCACCAGGTCTTCCAGCGTCCCGCTCACCGGGATGCCTTTGTCCGTCAGCAGGCCCGCCTTCTCGGGCATCGCCGTGAACAGCCTGTAGGGCATGCCCTTCTCGTGCAGCGCCATCACCGCCAGCGTCGGCGCCACGTCGGCTACCCCCACCAGCTCCATGTCGCCCTGCAGCGCCACGCCGTCCGCCAGCCGCTGCCCGATCACCCCGTATCCCGCTACGCCTACTTTTACTTTTCTCATAGTACCGTCCTCCTGGTTCATATTCAAATCTGTATCGGATAGATTTTTGATCTCATATCGATAATTAGTTACTTTTTATTCAATTTGATAAAGTAACCGTTTACAATGTAACATATACGTTTGAATTGTCAATAATGAAAAGAAAGAAAACTTATGAAAATTCTCATAATGCAATATGTTATTTCGCTATTTAATAGTATTTATCATAAAATTTTATGATCGTTTACGATGTTGCATAAAACACTTTATTTACAATCCTTTTATTTACAGCATGAAATTATTACGCTATGATGAAACAAAGGAGTACAGCAGGTATGGCATTCACGCTGCGCGACATCGCTGCATTATCAGGATATTCCATTGCAACGGTATCCAGAGTATTGAGCGGCAAACCGGGGGTTAACAAAGACACTAGGGAGAAGATTCTTTCATTAGCCAAAAGCCTAGATTTTAAGGTGAACTATAATGCGCGCAGCATCAAGACCCACAGAACACGTACCATCGGTCTTGTCGTTGCGGATATTACCAACCAATTTTATTCTGAAATTGCAAAAACTATCGAATTTCAAGCCAGACATTTGGATTATACTGTTATCGTCGGCAACACCGGCAACAATACGAAAGAAGAGCTCTCGATTATCGAAGCCTTTCAAGAACGACAGGTAGATGGTTTTATCTTTGCTTCGGCGGAGATTAACGATCGAGGTATTATTAACCTGATCGAACAGGGAATCCCGACAATCCTCTACCATCGTCATCTCAAACAGGGAATAAAGCATCATTTTGTAGGTTGCGACGAATACAAGGGCATAGCGCTCGGTATCGAACATCTCGCATCTTTAGGGCACAAGCGTGTCGGGTTCATCTGTGGATCAAAGGATTTCTCTACCGGTATCGAAAGAATGAAGGCATTCATGAAGTTTCGAAGCGAATACGGCTTAGAAGGGAATAATAATCTTATTAAGGAAGGCGGCTACGATATTGCGAAGACCAACCGTTCAGTTCATGAACTCATGAGCATCCCTGATCCTCCGACTGCGATATTCGCCGCCAACGATCTGATGGCGCTTCAAGTGATGGATAAGGTCATAGAGATGGGATACCGGGTCCCCGAAGATGTGTCGGTGCTTGGCTTCGACAATATTCCGATAG